>JAQGIA010000419.1 GCA_028291445.1 Belnapia sp. | reverse complement strand
CCCCCCGCCTGGGCTTCTTCCCCGGCTCGACCATCGGTAATTTCGAGCCCGAGGGCGCCGTCGCCTTCCTCCGCCGCGCCCGGACCACCCTGGGGTCCGGCTCCCGCATGCTGCTCGGGGCGGATCTGGTGAAGGCGCCGGCGGTGCTGGAAGCCGCCTATGACGATGCCGCCGGCGTCACCGCCGCCTTCGACCTCAACCTGCTGCATCGGCTGAACCGCGAGGCGGGGGCGGATTTCGACGTTGCCGCCTTCCGCCACCGCGCCATCTGGAACACCGCGTTGGAACGAGTCGAGATGCATCTGGTCGCCCAGCGCGAGCAGGTGGCGCGCCTGGCCGGGCGGGTCATCCGCTTCGCCGCCGGCGAGACCATCCATACCGAAAGCAGCCACAAGTACCGGCCCGAGCGCCTGGCCGAACTCGCCGCCGCCGCCGGCTGGCGCGTCGAGCAGCGCTGGACCGATCCACGGGCGCTCTTCTCGGTCTGGCTGCTGGGCTAGCCAAGGCCATGGGCCAGGCTGTCGTTCTGCCGCATGATTCACGCCTTTCGGTGATGCCGCCTCAAGCGATCATGCTCTAGCCAAATGCGGCCGCCCCGCCGCAGACTGGCGGAATGACCAAGATCGCCAGTCACCGCGGCGGCGCCATCCTTTGGCCCGAGAACAGCCTGCCGGCTTTCCGCAACGCCCTGGCGCTGCCGGCCGAGCAGCTGGAACTGGATGTGCATCTTTCGGCCGAGGGCGCCGTGGTGGTCATCCACGACGCGACCCTGGACCGCACCACCGATGCCAGCGGTCCGGTGCGGGCCCGCAGCCTCGCCGCGCTGCGCGCCATCCGGCTCAAGGGCACCGGCGGCGCCGGCCTGCCGACCTTGGCCGAAGCCGCGGCGCTGACCCGCGAGGCGGGGAAGATCCTTCGCCTGGAATTGAAGGCCGATGGCGCCGGCCGGCCCTATCCCGGCATCGTCCCGGCCTGCCTCGCCGTGCTGGATGCCGCCGCCATGCGCGAACGCACCGTGCTGATGAGCTTCGAGTCCCGCACCCTGGCCGAGGCGGCCGCCGCCACCCGGGAGAAGGGGCTCGCCCGGCTGGTCTTCCTGCTGGGCGAAAAGCCCTGGCGCGGCATGGGACCGGAGGGCGCCATCGCGCTCTGCGGCGCCTGCCGGGCGGAGGAGCTGGGCCTGCCGATCGGCGAGCTGGATGCCGCCTCGGTCGGCGTGCTGCGGGCTGCCGGCCTGGGCGTCAGCGCCTGGGGCTGCAACGACGAGGCGACCATCCGCCAGGGGCTGAAGCTCGGCCTCGATGTCATCGCCACCGACGACCCGCCGCTGGCGCTGCATCTCCGCGGCTGAAACCTGCTCCGCCCTGGCGCTTCAATGCGCCAGGGTCATCTCCGGGATGGCTTCGCTGGCGGTCCAGAAGCGGCCGATGCTGTCGGCATGCACCGCCCGCGCCGCGGCATCCGCCTCCTGCGCCGGCCGTGCCTCCAGGTCGAAGTGGTCGAAGCGATTCGTCCCGCGCACCAGCGTCGCCGAAAGCCGGGTCGGCCCGATATGCCGCACCCGGGCCGGGATATAGCTGATCCCCAGGCCGATCCGGTCATGCGTCGAGCGGTTCGGCGCCGAGGCATGCAGCACCAGCGTGTCGTGCAGGGAGAACTGCCCCGGCTGCAGCACGATCGGCACCGCCGCCTGCGCCTCGACCGGCGCCGCCACGCTCTGCCCGCGGGACAGCATCACCGCCGGATCCTTGCGGTCGGCATGCGGCAACTGCCCATGCTTGTGCGAGCCCGGCAGCACGGTGACGCAGCCGGCCGCCTCGGTGCTCGGGGTCAGTGCCAGCCAGGCGGTCACATGCTCATGCGGCGCCAGGCCGAAATAGGTGGCGTCCTGGTGCCAGGGGACGAAGCCCTCAGTCCCGGCCGGCTTCCACCAGAGCGTGGTGTGGAAGACCAGGATGTCGGGGCCGATGACATCCTCCACCGCATCGAGGATCGCCGGATGGCGCACCAGCTCCGCCGCCCAGGGGAACAGCAGGTAGGGCTTCACCCGGGTCGAGGGCTGGCGGATGCCGGCCTCGGATTCCGCCCGCTCCGCCGTGCCGCAGCAGCGCCGCACATCCTGGTGCCAGGCCTCGGCCTGGGCCGCGGAGCAGGCGGTCAGCGGGGTGACGTAGCCATCCCGCCGGTAGCGGGCGACCGCGAGTTCATCGAGAACCTTGCCCATCCCACGCCCTCCATGCTGCAGCGCGAAGCATAGGCCCGAGCCGCGCCACGGCGCCAGCCATGCCATCGGCGCCCTGAGCCCTGAGCCCTGAGCCCTGAGCCATGGGCCCTGGTCCTGCGTCCAGCGAGACATGTGCCGCACCAAGCCTGGTCCCGGGCACTCGCTTCAGCCGCCGGGACGATCCTCCCGGCGCGACATGGCGATATCGCACATGGCGGTTACTGTAGTCCGATTCATATTACTCGGTGAATATCGCGCCATAGCTTGCGGTCCTTGCACTGGAACAACCAGGCAATTGGATACCGCGACATGCGCATGACGAGATGCTCCGGGCTCCTCCGGCCGATGGCCTGCGCCGAGCCGGGGTCGGCCGATGCATGAGGCCGGGGCAAGGCTGGGTGACTTCCTGCTCGGCTATGTGCTGGTGCTGGCCACGCCAGGCCCCAATCTGCTGGTCATCGCCGGGGTTGCGGCCCTGCGCGGGCTGCGCGGCGCACTGCCGCTTTGCCTCGGCGTCGCGCTCGGCGCCGGGACGTTGAATGCCGTCGTGGCCGCCACCCTGGGCGCTCTGGCCGGGGCCGGCGCGGCACCCTGGCTGGAGGCCGGGCATTGGATCGGCGCTGGCCTGCTGCTCTGGGTCGCCGTCTCGGTGGCCCGCTCCCGCCCACCGGACCCGGCGGTGGTGCAGCGCCGCGCCACCCATGGCGCCGAATTCGGTGCCGGCTTCTGCACCGCCCTGACCAATCCGATGACCGCGGCCTATTTCGCCGCGCAATTCCTTGGCCCGCTCGCCGCCACCGGGAAGTTGCGGCTACTGGTGCCGATTTCGGTGACAACCACCGCCATGGTCTTCTTCCTCGGCGTGGCCGCGCTGCTGTCGCATCCCGCCTGCCGCGGTGCCGCGCTGGCCTGGCACCGGCCCATCCGGCTGGCGGCCTCGATCATGCTGTTGCTGATGGCGACTTCGCTGGCCCATGCCGCGCTGCAATGACCCGGCGGCTACCCGGCGACCGGCGCCGGGACCACCCATAGCGCCCGCGCCAGGCCGCGCAGCCCGCCATCCGCGCCGAAGATCGCCGTCCCGGCATGGCGCTTCCGCCCTTCGGCACCGATCCGCCAGCCGAGCACGATGCAATCCT
>JAQGIA010000404.1 GCA_028291445.1 Belnapia sp. | reverse complement strand
GGCCGAAGTCCAGCAGGTCGCGGACGTCCTTGTAATAGGCATCGACCCCCAGGGTGAGGTTCGGCCCCAGCTTCTGCGAGAGGCCGATGTCGAAGCGATGCGCGCGTTCCGGCCGCACCGCGCCGTTGGCCAGGCTTTCCGGCGCGTTGGTGGTGCCGGCGAAGCGTTCCAGCGTCGGGGTCTGCACCAGCTCCTGCTGCGGCGGGGTAAAGGTGCGGGCATAGCCGGCATGCAGCGTTGTGCTGCCGGTCGGCCGCCAGACCAGGTTGGCGCGGGGCGAGAGCTGCCCGGCCGTGACGTATTGCACCATCTGGTCGGCGCGCAGCCCGAGGTTCAGGGTGACCCGGTCGGTGACGCGCCACTCATCCTGGAGATAGACGCCATAGAGCCAGCCGGCGCGGCTGCTGCGGTCGTTCAGGCCGAAGGGATCGTCCAGCGCATTGCCCTCGGCATCGAGCGGCAGCACGGTCGTCTGGCTACGGAAGCGGCTGGCCTCGCGGCTGGCTTGCAGGCCGAAGCGCAGGGTGTGGTCGGCGGCGACCCGCCAGGCGGCATCGGCCTGGGCGCCGGTCGTGACGCTGCCGCGATAGACATCCGAGGCGACGCCATTGAATCGCGTCTCCCCCACCACATCCGGCACGTAATGGATGGAACTGCTGCGGCCGAAGCCGGCCACCTGCACATCGATGTCGCCGAAGGATTTCTGCAGCGCCGCCACGCCGTACCAATTGCGCTCCCATTGCCGGGCGCGCAGGTCGGCGCTGTCGAAGGCATCGCTGCCGAAGGCGGTGAAGCCGGTCTCCTGGCCACGCGTCACCGGGATGCGGAAGCGGTTCAGCGAGGTGCCGGCGATGAGCGAAAGCCGCGTGGTGTCGTCCAGTTGCCGCGCCGCATAGGCGAGGCCGCGCACCTGGCTCGACTGCCCGTTCAGCGCGGTGCGGCCGCGGGCCGGGTTCTCGATGCCCTGGTCGGTCTGCAACAGGCTGCCCGTCGCGAACAGATCCCAGCCGCCGGCCATCCCCGCCCAACCGGCGGAGGGTTGCAGGGTGCCGCGGGAGCCGCCGTACATGGCGATGCTGCCGCCCGGGTCGAGCGCGCCGCTGCGGGTCTCGAGATCGATGACCGCATTGGTGCGGAAGCCGAATTGGGCCGGCAGCGCGCCGGTCAGGACCGAGACGCTGCGCAGCGCCCTGGCGTCGAAGACCTGGCCGAAGCCGGACAGCCCTTCGGGCAGGGCCACGCCGTTCAGCCGGTACTGCAGGTTGCGGTGCTCACCGCGGACATGGATGTCGCCGAAGCTGTCCTGCACCACACCAGGGGTCTGGGCGAGCAGGGCGTTCAGCGGCTGGTTGCCGCCGCCGGGCAGGCCCTCGATGGTGCGGCGGTCGATGGTGACCTCGCGCGCGCCGAAGCGGGCGAGGATGCCCTGGCGCGCCTCGGCGGCACGCTGGGCCTGGACCACCAGCTCCGGCAGGCTGGCTTCCGGAAGGTCCTGGCCCAGGGCGGGAAGGGCGGCGGGAAGGACGAGGCAGAAGGCCGAGAGGGCAAGGCAGCGTTTCATGCCTGTATGTTATGTTATAACATTCATGGGCCGCAAGCCACCTAGCCCCGCGTTTTGCCGCATGCCTTAACCCCTAGGCAAACAGCACCCCCGCCTCGCTGACTGTCACCCAATGCTGGTCCGGCATCTCGGCCGCCACCGCCACCACCAGCCCCGCGGCATCCAGCCCGGCGGCGACGCGGGCGCGCCAGCCGGCCGCCTCGGCCTCGCTCGGGGCATGGCCCAGCGCATGTTCCAGCACCAGCGGGACCAGCGCCGCCGCATCCGTGGCGCCGCCGAGGAACTGCGCCGCCAAGGCCGTCGCCGGGGTGCCGCCGGCCAGGGCGGCGGTCCAGGCGGTCCAGTCCTCGGGCGATGGCGCATGGCCCGCCGCCACGCGGTACAGCACCGCCGCCTGCTCCGCCGTCGCATGCTCGTCCCAGATCCCGGCGGCGAGGTCCGCCGCGGTCGCCCGCCGGGCCGCCCAGCCATCGGCCAACTCGACCAGCGCCTGCGCCCGGCTGGCGCCGCCGGCCAGCGCATCGAGCACGTCCCAGGCCAGCGCCGGGGCGCCGACATGCCCGGCCAGCAGCGCGGCATAGCCGGCATCGCCCAGGCTGCCGAAGCGTTCGAGGAATTCGGTGCTGTTGAGGAAGCCCGCCGCCACCGCGGTCGCCGCAGCGCCATGGTCCAGCGCCAGGGTCCAATGGGCGAGGCCGGTATCGTCCGGCAGGCGGTCCAGCGCCACCCGGTAGAGCCGGGCGACCAGCGCCGCGGTATCGTCGGCTGCCGCCACCAGCCGGCCATCGGTCAGCTCCACCACCTCGATGCCGGTGATGCGGTCGGTGCCGTCCGGCGCCGCGACCCAGCCGCCGGCCAGGTCCAGCGTCACCGCGGCGCGGGCGAAGCGAAGCCGCAGCACGTCGAGGCCGGCGCCGCCGTCCAGCGTGTCGTCGCCGGCACCTCCCTCCAGCGTATCGTCGCCGCCGCCGCCCGACAGCGCATCGGCCCCGGCACCGCCGAGCAGCAGGTCGGCGAGGCCGGTGCCGTGCATCCGGTCGTCGCCGGCGGTGCCCACGCCACGCACCGCGGCATCCTGCCAGGACCAGCCGAGGCCGAGCGCCGCCTTGGCCTCGGCGGTGCCGTGGAGCAACTGCGCCGCCGCCGCATCCAGCGCCCGGGGGGCCACCGGCTGGGGCAGCCGGCCGGCGGTATCGGCCATCACCGTCAGGTCGCGCGTGGCGCCGGGGATTTCATCCGCGTGGTCCAGGCCGAGGCCATGGCCGATTTCATGCAGCAGCACCGCGAAGCCGGCACGGCTGGGGCTGGGGGCCAGGCTATCGGTGCGGAACAGGCCGAGGCTGAGGGCGATGGCGCCATCCGCCGTGCCGGTGCCGAGCACGCCGAGCGCCAGGCTGTCGAGCCGGAAGCGCAGGTCGATCCCGGCCCCGCCCGTGGTATCCGGCACTTCGAGAAAATCGAGCCCGGCGACCGCCGCCCAGGCCGCCAGCGCCTGCCGTGCGGCCGCCTGCTGCGCCAGGCTGAAGGCGGCCCAGGTGGCATCGGCCAGCCGGTTGCCGAGCGCGTCCTGCCCATCCAGCGCGAAGCTGTAGGTCAGCAGCTGCGCGCCGGTGGCGTGGCGCGCGGCGGCGTTCAGAAGGATGTGGGGATCGGGGTCGCTCATGCGGGTCCGTGCCTGGCCTCGGGCGCCTTGGTGGCGGGCGTTTCGCCCCAGCATTCCTAGGCCCGCAGTCTAGGTCCAGTATTAACGATTACGTAACGGAATAACGCATTCTTAGTCCTGTCGGGCATTGCCGCCTGGCTGGGGCAGGCTGAACAGCCGGCCCCATGCCGCCAGCCCCGCCGTCCCGGCCCCCGCCGCCCGCAGCGCGCCCCACAGCGCGACGGCGACGCTGTCCAGCACCGGGATGCCGGTCTCGGCCTCCAGCGCCGCCGCCATCGGCAGGCCGCGGAAATTGGTGCAGTGGATGGCGATGGCCTCCGGTGCGGCCGCCGCCACCTGGCGCACCAGCCCGCCGACCAGCGCGGCCGGGTGGTCGGCGAAGCTGTAATTGCCGGGATCCTCCAGGTGCCGCTCCGCCACGCAGTCGAGGCCGAGCCCGGCCCAGCGGGCGATGATCTCTGCCTGCACGCTGCCGAGATAGGGGGTGACCAGGCCGATCCGCCGGGCGCCGAACAAGGAAAACGCCTCCATCAGCGCCATGGTCGCGGTCAGTGCGGGGATGCCGGTATGGGCGGTGATGGCGGCCGAGACGGCGCGATCCTGCTCCAGGCCCAGCCAGGCGCCGGAGGTGCCGTTCCAGCAGATGGCATGCACCTTGGCATCGGCCAGCAGCTCGGCCGCGGCCAGCATCGGCGCCAGCTGGAATTGCGCGGTGGCACCCTCGCCGAGATCGATGGCCAGCACCCGGATGCGGGCGAAATGCGCGGTGATGCCGGGGAGTGCGGCCAGCATCGCCGCCGTCGCCGGCTCCAGCACGGTATTCGAGGAGGGGGTGAGCATGCCGAGGCGGATCGGTTGGGTCATGCCCCGATCGTCGGGGGGCGCTGCTGTCGGGTCAACGCCCGCTGGTCGAGGCCCACCCACTTTGCCTTGGCCACCTTGTCCTGGCCACCTTGTCCTGGCCCGCATTGCCCTCGACCGCGCCTCCCCGCATGGTGGCGGCCAAATCGAGGAGACCCCGCCATGCCCGGCGTGCCCGACGTCACCCCCACCGCCACCTGGGAGGCGCTGACCAGCGATCCCGCCGCCGCGCTGATCGATGTGCGGACCGATGCCGAATGGAATTTCGTCGGCCTGCCCGACCTCGGTCCGCTGGGCCGGCAGGTCGTGCTGATCCCCTGGCAGGTCTATCCCTCGATGCAGGTGAACGGCGCCTTCGCCGAGCAACTGCGCAAGGCCGGGCTGACCCCCGAGAGCAAGCTGTTCTTCATCTGCCGGTCCGGCGTGCGCAGCCTGGCGGCCGGCCAGGCGGCGCAGGCCGCGGGCTTCCCGCTCGCCTTCAACGTGGCCGGCGGCTTCGAGGG
>JAQGIA010000380.1 GCA_028291445.1 Belnapia sp. | reverse complement strand
CGAAGGAATATTCGGCATCGCCGATATCCCCGCCGGGCCGTGGCAGGCGCCGCAATTCCGTTCCTCGGCCAGTGCCCGTCCCTGGGCGGCATCGCCGCCACCCTGGGTCTGGGCCTGCGCCGGGGCGACGCCGGCGGCGGCCAGGATGGCCACCGCCCACAGTGCCGCCCGCCGCATTAGCCGGCCTAAGTGATGCGACCGCATCAACGGGCGTAGGTGATGCGGTAGATGGCGCCCATCTGCTCATCGCTCACCAGCAGCGAGCCATCCGGCAGCTGCTGCACATCGGTCGGCCGGCCGAGGAAATTGTTGCCCTCCAGCAGCCCGCCGAGGAAGGGATGCATGGTCGGCTTGCCCTGGGCATCGAGCGTCACCCGGACCACGTCGTAGCCGACCCGCTGGGTGCGGTTCCAGGACCCGTGCCGGGCGATGAACATGCTGTTGCGGTATTCCGCCGGGAACATGTCGCCGGTGTAGAAGCGCATCCCCAGCGCCGCCGTATGGGCGCCGAGCCGCAACGCCGGCTGGGAGAATTCCGAGCATTCCCGGCCCTTGATCTCGGGGTCCTGCATGGAGCCCATGTGGCAATAGGGGAAGCCGAAATGCTCGCCGATCTTCTGCACAACGCCGAGCGTATCCTCCGGCTCGTCCTCGCCGGCCCAGTCGCGGCCGTTGTTGCTGAACCAGAGCTGGCCGGTCGCCGGGTGGTGCGCCATGCCGACGCTGTTGCGGACGCCGCGGGCGACCACTTCTCGCCCGGTGCCATCGGGGTTGTAGCGCAGCAGCACCGCATGCCGGTTCTCATCCACCGAGCAGATGTTGCAGGGCGCGCCGACCTGCATGTACAGCTTGCCGTCCGGTCCGAAGGTGGTGAACTTCCAGCCGTGGTGCTCCTCCGTCGGCAGCGCGAAGGCGGCCGTCAGGTCGACCGGCGTGCCGGGTGCATCCAGCTTCCCCTCGATCCCGTCGAAGCGCAGCACCTTGTTGATGGCGATGACGTAAAGCGCGCCGTCGCGGAAGGCGATGCCATTGGGCTGGTTGAGACCGGAGGCGATGGTCCGCACCCGGCGCTGGCCACCCTCCATGCTCACCGCATAGACCCGGCCGATAGTGCGGGTGCCGATGAACAGCGTGCCGTTGGCGCCGACCGCCATCATCCGGGCGCCCGGCATGCCGCTGGCATAGACCTCGGCCCTGAAGCCGGCCGGCAGCGTGAGGCGGCCGACCGGCACCTGGTCAAGCGGGGTCACCGTCAGCTTCGGCGCATTGGGGGCGAGCGGCGAGGCTGCCTGGCTATCCGGCCTGCCCTGCTGCCAGCCCGGTACCGGAGGGGCGGACCCAAGGGGCTGCTGGGGGGGCTGCTGGGCGAAGGTCGCTAGCGGCAGGGTGATGGCGGCGCCGAGCGCCAGGGCCAAAAGGCTTCGCTGCATGAATATGGTCTCCCCCGAATGGACGCTTTCGCCGCGCCTCATCATTGCCGATATGGCGCCAAGCTGACGGACCGGCAAGCTTCCAGCCATCTGTAAACGCATAGCGAAATAGCCGGGCACACATAAAGATATCCTTATGTTTAGTCGGAAGACGCTGGCCAGCCTGCCGGCCGCGTGCTAGGGCGCGGCGACGCAATGAGGAACCCGACCATGGCCGCAGCCACCGATTACATCGTGAAGGACCTGTCGCTCGCCGATTGGGGCCGCAAGGAAATCGCCATGGCCGAGGACGAGATGCCCGGCCTGATGTCGGTGCGGAAGGAATACGGGCCGACCCAGCCGTTGAAGGGCGCCCGCATCGCCGGCTGCCTGCACATGACCATCCAGACCGCCGTGCTGATCGAGACGCTGAAGGCGCTCGGCGCCGATGTGCGCTGGTCCTCGTGCAACATCTTCAGCACCCAGGACCATGCCGCGGCCGCCATCGCCGCCACCGGCACCCCGGTTTTCGCGGTGAAGGGCGAGACCCTGCCGGAATACTGGGACTACGTGCAGAAGACCCTGGAATGGGCGGACGGCGGCGAACCCAATATGCTGCTCGACGATGGCGGGGACATGACCCTGCTGGTCCACTACGGCCTGCGCGCCGAGCAGGGCGATGTCGCCTTCCTCGATGGCGCGACCAATGAGGAGGAGGAGGTCTTCTTCGCCCTCATCAAGAAGCTGATCGTCGAGAAGAAGGGCTGGTTCGCCAAGCTGGCGAAGTCGATCAAGGGCGTCTCCGAGGAGACCACCACGGGCGTGCACCGCCTGTACGTCATGGCGAAGGAAGGCAAGCTGCTGTTCCCGGCCATCAACGTGAACGACAGCGTCACCAAGTCGAAGTTCGACAACCTCTACGGCTGCCGCGAGTCGCTGGTCGACGGCATCCGCCGCGGCACCGACGTGATGATGTCCGGCAAGATCGCCATGGTCGCCGGCTTCGGCGACGTGGGCAAGGGCAGCGCCGCCTCGCTGCGCAATGCCGGCTGCCGGGTGATGGTCTCCGAGGCCGATCCGATCTGCGCCCTGCAGGCGGCGATGGAAGGCTACGAGGTGGTGACCATGGAGGATGCGGCGCCGCGCGCCGATATCTTCGTCACCGCCACCGGCAACGTGGACGTGATCACCATCGACCACATGCGGGCGATGAAGCATCGCGCCATCGTCTGCAACATCGGCCACTTCGACAGCGAGATCCAGGTCGCCGCGCTGAAGAATTACAAGTGGACCAATATCAAGCCGCAGGTCGACGAGATCGAGTTCCCCGACGCCAAGCGAATCATCCTGCTGTCCGAAGGCCGGCTGGTGAACCTCGGCAACGCGACCGGCCACCCGTCCTTCGTCATGTCCGCCAGCTTCACCAACCAGACCCTGGCGCAGATCGACATCTGGACGAACCCGGGCAAGTACCAGAACGACGTCTACGTGCTGCCGAAGCACCTGGACGAGAAGGTCGCCGCGCTGCACCTCGACAAGGTCGGCGCCAAGCTGACCAAGCTGACGCCGGCCCAGGCCAGCTACATCGGCGTGCCGGAGCAGGGGCCCTTCAAGGCCGAGCAGTACCGCTACTGACGCTTTGCCCATGGCGGCGGCGGGGTCATCCCCACCACCGCCAAAGCCTTATCCCCGGCGCAGCAGGAACAGCGCCTGCTCGCCGAACAGGTTGGCCAGCCGGGCCGACCGCCGCCAGGGCGCCTTCAGACCCCGCTCATCCGCCGCCAGCCATTGCTCGACCACATAGCCATCCATGGCGCAAAGGTCGAAGAAGTCGCGGATGGTGCAGGGGTGGATATTGGGCGTCTCGTACCAGCCGCGGTTCCAGGTATCCGTCATGGGCATCCGGCCGGTGGTGAGCAATTGCCAGCGCACCAGCCAGTGGCCGAAATTGGGGAAGCTGACGATCGCCCGCCGGCCGATCCGCAGCATCTGCCGCAGCACCTCGCGTGGCCGCTCCACCGCCTGCAAGGTGCGCGACAGCACCACGTAGTCGAAGGCGCCGTCGGGGTAGGAGGCCAGGTCATGATCGGCATCGCCATGGATGACGGCCAGGCCCGCCGCGACGGCCCGCGTCGCCTCCGCCATGTCGATCTCGATGCCGCGCGCATCGGCGCCCTTCTCCGCCGCCAGATGCGCCAGCAGCGCCCCGTCGCCGCAGCCGATATCCAGCACCGTCGCCCCCGGCGTCACCATCCCGGCGATCAGCCGCAGGTCGAGCCGCATGTTCTTGGCGACGTAGCGGATGGGGAAATTGGTATCGGGCATGGCGCCTCTCCGGCCGCGGAACGCTACCCGATGCTCCCCTGAAGGAAGCACCGGGGCAGCGGCGGATATAGCACAAGCCGGCCAAAGGAAAGCCGGCGGCCGGCGAACCCTCAAACGGAGTGGGGTGGAAGCCGCCATCCGAGCCGCCGGATTCCATCTGCATGCCGCCGAGGACGCCGCGCCCCGCCAATGCGCCGCCATCACCGAGGCCTGGGCCCGCCTGCTGGGCGACTTGCGCCACACCAGGGAACGCCCCTCCCGCAGCAGCGTCCTGGCCATGATCACCGAGGCCGAGCTTTGGCTGCCGGGCCATCGCCTGCTCACCACCGGGTCGATCGGCCTGATGCGCCGGCACGCGACCCTCAAGACATGATCCGTCGCGGCGGCAGACCGGAAAGCCCTCGGACTTAGCCGGTGCTGACAACCCGATAGGCGTATTCGACCCCATGCGGCTCGCGGATGGTGACGTATTCGCCCGGCCGCAACCGGCCGGCATGGCGGACCAGCGCATGCAGCGGCGCATCGCCATCATAGGCCTGCTCCCCTTGCGGCGGGAAAAACCGCAGCGACCAGCCGGTATCGTCATCCCATTGCACGTCGCCGGGATAGGGCGGGCCGCCGGGCCAGCTACGGGTCGCCGGCCAGGGGTTCGCATCCTCCCGCCAGGCGGCCGGGTCGAGCATCCCATCCGGCGTCAGCACCACCCGCAATTCGTAGCGGTGGTCGGCGCTGCCCTGCGGGAAGCCGGGGCCATTGGCCATTACAAGGGTCACCAGGGGCATCGGCGGCAATTCCTCCATCCGCAACACCCCACCGTCGAACCAAGTGGCCGAGCCAGGTGGCGGGATGAAGGCAACGCCCGGCCATGCCCGCGGTTCGGGCCTCCGGTTCGGGGCCCCGGGTTGGACCCAGGATCGAAGCTTCGGCCCTAGATGGCGACGCGGACCCCCAACTCCACCACCCGATCGGACGGGATGCGGAAGAATTCGGTGGCCGGCACGGCATTGCGCGACATCAGGGTGAACAGCCACTGCCGCCAGCGCGACATCTTCGGCACCACCGCCTGCACCAGCGTCTCCCGCCCCAGGAAATAGCTCGACTGCATGGCATCGAAGGGCACCCCGGCCTCGCGCAGGCTTTCCAGCTCGCGTGGGATATTGGGGCTTTCCTGGAAGCCGTAGCGCAGGATGACGCGGTGGATGCCGGCGCCCAGCTCCTGCACCTCCCGCCGCCGCTCGGGCCCGACCTGCGGCACATCCTCGTTCAGCACGGTGACGAACAGCACCCGCTCGTGCAGCACCTTGTTGTGCTTGAGGTTGTGCAGCAGCGCGCCGGGAACGTAGTCGGCCTGGCCGGTCATGAAGACCGCGATGCCCGGCACCCGGATGGTGCGGGATTGCGGCAGCCGGGCGAGGAAGGATTTCAGCGGCAGGCTGTCCTGGCGGAACCGGGCGAACAGCAGCTGCCGGCCGCGGTACCAGGTGTTCATCAGAATCATCAGGATCCCGCCCAGCACCAGCGGGACATAGCCGCCGTCCGGGATTTTCAGCACATTGGCGATGAAGAACACGAGGTCCAGCGCCATCAGCGGGGCGAAGACCGCCAGCACCAGCGGCAGCGACCAGCCGAACTGCCGGTGGAACACCAGCAACGCCAGGCAGGAGGTGCAGACGAAGGTCCCGGTCACCGCGATGCCATAG
>JAQGIA010000364.1 GCA_028291445.1 Belnapia sp. | reverse complement strand
TGCAGAACGCCCGCCGCTGGCTGGGCAATACCCAATACGGCTTCACCGAGGCCGCCGACCATGTCGACGTGACCTGCCCCTGGGGCAACCGCATCCGCGTCCATGCGCCGGATGCGGCGCGCTTCGGCCGCATCACCCTCGGCATGCCCTATGTCGCCTTCGACGTGGCGCCGGGCACCCTGCCGGGCATCGTCCGCTTCTACCAGCAGATCATCGGCGCCCCGGCCGAGCTGGTGGGCAACGAGGCGCGCGTGCTGGTGGCCCAGGGCCAGCACCTGATCTTCCGCGAGACCGAGGCGCCGCAGCCCGCCTATGACGGCCACCACGTCCAGCTCGCCTTCGTCGACTTCGGCGGGGTGCATGCCAAGCTGGCCGAGCGCGGGCTGATCAGCCAGGAAGACAGCGAGCACCAGTACCGCTTCATCGACATCATCGATCCCGATGACGGCAAGCTGCTGTTCCAGGTGGAGCATGAAATCCGCAGCATGACCCACCCGCTGTTCCGCCGGCCGCTGGTCAACCGCAACCCGGCGGTCAGCAACCTGGTCTATGCGCCGGGGCACGAGGCCCATGTGCCGGCGATGGGGCCGGCCTAGCAAAGCCAGGGACGTAGCGCGGCCAGGCCCGGGGGCGCGGCATCGCCGCGCCGGTTCCTTGGCGGTGGACGCGCTGCGTCCAACCCCTCGGCCAGCTTCGTGGGTTGGGCCGGTGGCGGATAGCCGGCCCGTGCCAGACCTGTTCAGGTGGTAGACCTGTTCAGATGCCAGATCTGTTCAGATGGTCGACCTGTTCAAATGGTGGATCTGTTCAGGATGCCAGGGCCTTGCGGGCCAGTTCCACCGCGCCGGCGCGCGAGCCGGCGGCGCCCACGAAGCGGCGCAGATGCACGAAGACGGCATCCGCCACGCCCGTCCTGGCCGCGAGCGCGTCCGCCGGCAATCCGGCCCAGGCTTCGGGCAGCGGCAGCCGCTGTTCGAAGGAGCCCGGCTCCGGCGGCATGGTATCCACCATCCAATTCCCGTTCGATGCGGGAGAGACGGCGAACAGCACGGGCAGGTCATGGGAGAACACCACGTTCTTCCAGGGCATGCCGCGGTCCAGCACCAGGATGCGCGGATCCTCGCCGGACCTATGCGCGGCGAGGACGCTGGCCTCGGCCGCCAGCCTGGCCCGCAGCCCCTCCACCCGGCGGCGGAGCACGCCCGCAACCCATGCGGCCGCTTCCAGGAAGGCGGCATCGCCGGCCGTGGGGCCGCTGCCCGCCGGATCGTCCCAGGTGGGATTGAACTCTCCGATCAGCGCTGCCAAGCCCAACTGATCGCGGCGGATCGGGCCATCGGCCGCGACGCCGTTGTCGATCTCGTCGATCCGCCGCACCAGGCTGTCGTCCAGCTCCGCGGCGATGGCGGCGGCGAAGCCCTCGGACCCGCTTTCCCGCAGCAGGGCCGCCACCGCGGCTTCGCCATGGACCTGCCAGATCAGGCCGGCGGAGGAAAAGGGCGTCGCATCGGGGCGCAGCGGGGCGCCGCGCTGGTGGTGGTCGAAGCGGTTCCGGGCCGCATCGAAGACGAAGCCGACGTCCCAGACGATATCGGCCGTCTCGATCGCCTCCGGCTTGCGGGTGCGCAGCAGCACATGGTCCTGGCCCACCTCACCCAGGCCGAGCGCCAGGCGCAGCACCGCATAGGCGAAGACCTCGTCGCAGTGGAACTTGCCGCTATGGGTCGCCAGGATGGGAAGCGGCTGGTCGCGTGTCATGCTGGTGATCCGATGCAAGGATGATCCGGCGCCAGGGCGCCTTTGCCGCAGTGCCTAGCTTGGCCTGCCCCGCGCGTCGATGGCCCGGTACATCGCTCGCCCACCGCCGATCGGCCGCGGACGCCGGCAACCGCCACGAACCGGCAATGCCTGCGGCCGCCTCCCCCACTGCGGTGCCCCTTGGCCGGCCGCCGCCCTTGCCCGGCGCCCCTTGCCCGGCGCCGGCCGAGACGGCAGTTTGCCGCAGCAGCGCAGGAGAGATTTGCCGATGGCCCATGTCCTGGTGGCCCCCTCGGGGAGCCCGACCGCCCCCGCCATCCTCCGCAACTCGGAGCTTGACGCCGAGGCGGTGCAGCAGGCCCGCATCGACCTGGCCGCCTGCTTCCGCATGGCGGCGAAGCTCGGCCTGCACGAGGGGATCTGCAACCACCTCTCCTGCATGGTGCCCGGCCGCGACGATCTGTTCCTGGTGAACCCCTATGGCTGGGGCTTCGCCGAGATCACCGCCTCGCGCCTGCTGGTCTGCGACTTCCACGGCCATGTGGTGGCCGGCGAGGGGGTGCCGGAGGCGACCGCTTTCTTCATCCACGCCCGGGTCCACAAGAATGTCCCCCGCGCCCGGGCCGCCTTTCACACCCATATGCCGAACGCCACCGCGCTCGCCATGCTGGAAGGCCCGCCGCTGGTCTGGGCCGGGCAGACCGCGCTGAAATTCTATGGCCGCACCATGGTCGACGAGGAATACGCCGGCCTGGCGCTGGACGAGGCGGAGGGCGACCGCATCGCCGCCTCCATCGGCGATGCCGATATCGTCTTCATGAAGAACCACGGGATCATGGTGGTCGGCGCCAGCATCGCCGAGGCCTGGGACGACCTGTACTACCTGGAGCGGGCCTGCGAGGCGCAGCGCCTGGCGATGTCCACCGGCCGCACCCTGAAGCCGGTGCCGCCCGAGATGGCGCGGCGAACCTATGAGCAGATGCGGCTCGGCGACCGCGAGA
>JAQGIA010000351.1 GCA_028291445.1 Belnapia sp. | reverse complement strand
CAGATGTTCGAGGTCGGCACCGGCACCATGATGTCGGCCGGCCGCGCGGTGAAGCCGGTGCACGAGCTGCTGGCCGAGTCCGGCGTCACCATCGACTTCGCCGACTACCTGCCCGCCGTCCGCGGCTATTACCAGGCCTCGGACGGGCGGCAGATGAGCATGCCCTTCAACAGCTCGACCGCGGTGATGTTCTGGAACAAGGACCACTTCAAGCGGGCCGGGCTCGACCCGGAGGTGGCGCCGAAGACCTGGGACGAGGTGGCCGAGGCCGCCCGCAAGCTGAAGGCCGCCGGCCTCGCCTGCCCGCTGACCAGCTCCTGGCCCGGCTGGATCCAGGTGGAGCAGGTCAGCGCGCTGCACAACATCCCCTTGGCGACGCTCGGCAACGGCTTCGACGGGCTCGGCGCCACCATGGCGGTGAACAACCCGCTGCTGGTCCGCCACATGAACAACCTGATCGAATGGCAGAAGGCCGGGCTGTTCCGCTACGGCGGCCGGGATTCGACCGCCGATGCGCTGTTTCCGGCCGGTGAATGCAGCATCGCCCTGGTCAGCTCCGGCGCCCGCAGCCGCATCACCCGGGAAGCCCGCTTCGCCTGGGGCACCGCGATGCTGCCCTACTACGCCGATGTCGCCGGCGCGCCGCGCAACAGCATCATCGGCGGCGCCAGCTTCTGGGCGCTGAACCGCGGCCCGCAAGGCGCCCGCGCGGCGGCGGAATGGAAGGGCGTGGCGGAGTTCTACCGCTACATCAGCCAGCCCGAGGTCGATGCCAAGTGGCACATGGAAACCGGCTATGTCCCGGTCCGCCGCGCCAGCTACGAGCTCGCCCGCGCCGCCGGCTTCTACGACCGCAACCCCGGCTCCGACGTGCCGATCGAGCAGCTGCTGCGCGGCGGCGAGACCACGCCGAACACGCGGGGCATCCGGCTCGGCGGCTATGTCGAGATCCGCAACATCATCCAGGAAGAAATGGAGAAGGCCTTCCAGGGCCAGCAGAACGGCCAGCAGGCGATGGAGGCCATGACCACGCGCGGCAATGCGGTGCTGCGGAACTTCGAACGCGCGAATCGCTGACCGCATGAAGAAGACGCTCTTCAAGGGGACGGCGCTGCCGCTGCTGCTGCTGGCGCCGCAGCTCGCCGTCACCTGCGTCTTCTTCCTCTGGCCGGCGGGCGCGGCCATCTGGCAATCGGTGCTGCAGGAGGACCCCTGGGGGACGCGCTCCGAATTCGTCGGGCTGCGCAATTTCGCCGAGGTGCTGGTCGAGCCGGAATGGCGCGGCGCGGCGCTGAACACGCTGGTCTTCTCCACCTCCGTCGCGGTGCTGGCGATGGGCACCGCATTGTTCCTGGCGGTGCAGGCGGATAAATCCATCCGCGGCGCCAATCTCTACAAGACCCTGCTGATCTGGCCCTATGCGGTGGCGCCGGCCGTCGCCGCGGTGCTGTGGCTGTTCCTGTTCCACCCTTCCATCGGCCTGATCGGCCGGGCGCTGAACCAGGCGGGGCTCGATTGGGACTACAAGCTGAACGGCGGCCAGGCGATGACCCTGGTCATCATCGCCGCCGCCTGGAAACAGGTCAGCTACAACTTCATCTTCTTCCTGGCCGGGCTGCAATCCATCCCGAAATCGGTGCTGGAGGCGGCCGCCATCGACGGCGCCCGGCCGGTGCGGCGCTTCTGGACCATCATCTTCCCGCTGCTCTCGCCGACCAGCTTCTTCCTGCTGGTGGTGAACCTGGTCTATGCCTTCTTCGACACCTTCGGGGTGATCCATGCGCTGACCGGCGGCGGCCCGGGCAAGGCGACCGAGACGCTGATCTACAAGGTCTATGTCGAGGGCGTGCAGAACGTGAACCTCGGCAGCAGCGCCGCGCAATCGGTCATCCTGATGGTGATCGTCATCGCGCTGACCGCGGTGCAATTCCGCTTCATCGAACGCAAGGTCCATTACTGATGCCCGCGGCGGGTATCGATGATGCAGCGCTCGCCGCGGCGACCCTGCGGCGGCAGGCGTGGGACCGCCGGCTGACGCATCTCTGGCTGATCCTCGGCGTGCTGGTCTTCGCCTTTCCGGTCTGGATCACCCTGGTCGGCTCGACCCATGATGCCTCGACCATCGGCCGCGGCGACGTGCCGCTGCTGCCCGGCGGCCAGGCCATCGCGAATTACACCGCCGCCTGGACCAGCGGCGGGGAGGGGCGCTACCGCGCCAGCCCGGCCTCCCTCATGCTGTGGAACAGCGCGCTGATGGCGTTGCTGATCGCGGTGGGGAAGATCACCATCTCGCTGCTCTCGGCCTATGCCGTGGTATTCTTTCAATTCCCCGGACGGATGCTGGCCTTCTGGACCATCTTCCTGACCCTGATGCTCCCCGTCGAGGTCCGCATCATCCCGACCTACCAGGTCATCGTCAGCCTCGACCTGTTCAATTCCATGGCCGGGCTGACCATCCCGCTGATCGCCTCGGCGACGGCGACCCTGCTGTTCCGGCAGTTCTTCCTGACCATCCCCGATGAATACGTCGAGGCGGCGAAGATCGACGGCGCCGGCCCGGTCCGCTTCTTCCGCGACATCCTGCTGCCGCTCTCGGTCACCAACATCGCCGCGCTTTTCGTCATCCTCTTCATCTATGGCTGGAACCAGTATCTCTGGCCGCTGCTGGTGGTGAACGACCGCGGGCTCGAGACCATCGTCGTCGGCCTCGCCAAGATGATCGGCAACGGCGATGCGCAGAACGAGTGGAACATCATCATGGCCATGGCGGTGCTGGCGCTGCTCCCGCCGGTGCTGGTGGTGGTCGTGATGCAGCGCTGGTTCATCAAGGGCCTGACCGAGACCGAGAAGTGATGGCGGAGACCAAGCAGTAATGGCCACCCTCGACGTCGCCGGCGTGACCAAATCCTTCGGCACGACCCAGGTCCTGCATGGCGTGGACCTGACCGTGGCGGATGGCGAGATGATCGTCATCGTTGGTGCCTCGGGCTGCGGCAAGTCGACCCTGCTGCGGATCGTCGCCGGCCTCGAGACCGCGACCACCGGCCGCATCAGCATCGCCGGCCGCGACGTGACGGGCCTGGAGCCGGCCGACCGCGACATCGCCATGGTGTTCCAGAATTACGCGCTCTACCCGCATATGACGGTGGGCCAGAACATGGCCTATGGCCTCAGGATTCGCGGCCTGCCGAAGCCCGAGATCGCCCAGCGGGTCACCGAGGCCGCGACCCTGCTCGGTATCGAGTCCCTGCTCGACCGCCGCCCGCGCCAGCTTTCCGGCGGCCAGCGCCAGCGGGTCGCCATGGGCCGCGCCATCGTGCGGGAGCCGAAGCTCTTCCTGTTCGACGAGCCGCTGTCCAACCTCGATGCCAAGCTGCGCGTCCAGATGCGCGCCGAGATCCGCCGGCTGCAGCGCCGGCTCGGCGTCACCTCGCTGTTCGTCACCCATGACCAGACCGAGGCGATGACGCTCGGCGACCGGCTGGTGGTCATGCATGCCGGCCATGCCGCCCAGGTGGCGACGCCGATGGAGGTCTGGGCTCGGCCGGCGGATACCTATGTCGCCGGCTTCATCGGCAGCCCGGCGATGAATTTCCTGGCCGGCACGCTGGCCGATGCCGGCCAGGCCGTGGCCCTGGCCGCCGGCCCGGTGCTGCGCTTCGCCGATGGCCCGCGCCCGGGGCCGGAGGGCCTGCCGCTGACCATCGGCATCCGCCCCGAACACATCGAGGCGGGTGCCTCGGGCCTCACCCTGCCGCTCGACCTGGTCGAGCCGCTGGGCTCGGAGACCGTGCTGCATGGCCGGCTGCCGAATGGCGAGGCGCTGACGGTGAAGCTCGCCGGACCGGCCCCCGCCGGCCCCGCCATCCAGGTGACGCTGCCCGCCGCGGCGCTGCATGTCTTCGATGCCGCCAGCGGCAAGCGGCTTGACCGGTAACCCGGCACCGTCAAGATGACCCCCAAAGGGCAGCAAAGCCCACCGGGAGGTCACCATCCATGCATCGTCGCAGCCTGCTCACCGCCGCCGCCGCAATTCCCATCGAAGCGTGGGCGCAGCCGGCCTGGCCCAGCCAGCCGATCCGCCTGATCGTCCCCTTCGCCGCCGGCGGCCCCACCGATATTCCGGCCCGGCTTTTCGCCGAGGAAGTGGGCAAGCTGCTGCCGCAGCGCGTCGTGGTCGAGAACCGCACCGGCGCCGGCGTCGTCGTCGGCTCCGAGGCGGTGGCCCAGGCGTCGAAGGACGGCCATACGCTGCTCTACAGCACCATTGCCCATTCAGTGCTGCGCGCGCTGTTCCCGCGGCTGCCCTTCGACCCGATCGCCGATTTCCAGCCGGTCGCGTTGCTTGGCGTCATCCCGATGGTGCTGCTGGTGAACAAGGACCTGCCGGTAAAGACCCTGCCAGAACTGCTTGAGCTGCTGCGGGCCAATCCCGGGCGCTACGACTACGGCAGCAGCGGCATCGGCGGCGCGGTCCATCTGGCGACCGAACTGCTGCTGAAGCGGGCAGGGGACCTCAAGGCCAACCACATCCCCTATCGCGGTTCCGCCGCCGGCATGCCGGACCTGCTCTCGGGGCGGCTGGCGATGTTCATGGACGTGGCGGCCGGCGGCCTCGCCTATGCCCAGCGCGGCGATGCGAGGGCGCTCGGCATCTCGGCAGCCGCGCGGCTGCCCCAGGCGCCGCAGATCCCGACCTTCGCCGAGGGCGGCGTCGCCAATGCCGAAAGCTACACCTGGCATATGGTGCTGGCCCCCGCCGGCACGCCCGCGGCCGTCGTCCAGGCGGCCAATGCCGCCTTCAACCAGGCCGCCGCGCAGGAGAACGTGCAGCGGCGGCTGAGCGACCTGACCATGACCTTGCGCAGCGACAGCACCCCGGCCTCGGCCACGCAATGGCTGGCCGAGGAGACGGCGAAATGGGAGGCGATCATCCGCGACGCCGGCATCCGGGTGGATTGAAGCGCAAGCAGCACGAACGACGGCGTATGCGGTCTGTTCGACGAGGAATACGTATCGACCTGCTGGTGCTGGTACGGCTTCCGCCGTTCCGTCCCGGCGACGCTGCGGCACCGCTTCCGAGCCGGGCCTCCTACCCGGTCCCGCCCATCACCGGCCGCAGCGGCGCGACCGCCGCTTCGGCCGGGCCGACCGTCACCAGCCGGCCACCCTGCCATTGCGCCAGCAGCGGCCGGGCCCGCAGGTTCTGGCCCTTTTCGTCGAACCGGGCGCCCCAGCCCGTCGCCGTGCTGCCCTCCGCGACGTCGGTCGCCAGCAGGGCGGCGCGGATCCTCTCCCGCTCCAGGCTGCCGGCACGCTGCAGGGCATCCAGCACCAGCCGCGCGCCGACATAGCCGGCCAGGGAATGGCCGGACCGCGGCTCGCTGCCGTAGCGCTTGCGGTATAGCTCGGCGACGCCCTGCACGCCGGGCGCCAGCTGATCCTTCACCGCGAACGGGGTGAAGTCGACATCCAGCGTGCCGTCGAATTCGGGCCCTATCGAACGCGCCGTATCGGTCATGCTATAGCCGGCGCCGGCGCCGATCACCATGCGCGGCCGCCAGCCGGCCTCCTTCATGCCGCGGTAGAACAGCAGGATGTCGTTCTGGTAGCCGGTATGCAGCACCACATCGGCGCCGACCGCGCGCAGCCGGGCCAGCACCGCCGAAAGCTCCACGCTGCGCGCGGGATAGCCGAGCCGGGTCACCTGGTTGAGCCCGCGCGCCTGCAACTGCGATTCCTGGAAGCCGCCCACCGTCTGCCCATAGAGCCCATCCTCATGCAGGACGGCGATGCGCAGCACGTTCGCCGGCGTTGACCAGGCTCCGGCCAGCAAATCGGGGATGGCGGCGACCGAGGTCCGGGCGAAGTCGCTGGCCCTCGGGCAAAGCCGGAACAGGTTGCGGAAGCCGCGTTCGGTGATCGGATCGGCGATGGCGCCAAGCTCGAAATAGGCCAGCCCCGCCAGCTCCGCCACCTGGGTCGCGGCGAAGGCGAGGTGGGAGGCGAAGGTGCCGAAGGCCAGCGCCACCCGCTCCACGCCTTGCAGCCGGCGCAGCTCGGCGATCGCCTGATCCGCTCCGGTGGCATCGCCCTTCACCAGGCGGATCGGCCGGCCGAGCAGCCCCCCGGCGCCGTTGCGCTCCTCGACCGCCAGTTCCAGCCCGCGGAAACTCTCGTCGCCAAGCAGCGCCAGCCCGCCGGAGAAGGGGAAGAGCGCACCGATGCGCAGCTCATTGGCCGCGGCGGCACCGCCGGGGGTTTGGGCAGGAACCGGGGCAGGAGCTTGCGCATGCAGCCGCGCCGCCGGCGCAGCCAGCGCGGCGAGGCCGCCGAGCAGGGGACGACGGACAATGATCGACATCGGCATCCTTCCGCGGCGGCTGCGCGGCGCGTGATTCTCCCACGCCCTGGGCCGCTGGCAACCCCATTCGACGCGATCCTGCCCAGCCTGCCGCCCAGGGGTGCCATGTGGGTGCCACCCGGGAGGGGCGTGCTTGACGCCGCACCGCGTCGCGCGGAAACCTCCCCCCGCATTCCCGGGAGAGAACGACGCCATGGCCAAGCTGCCCGAGTCGATGACCGTCATCACCCATGGCGCCGGCGGCGCGCCGGAGGTGCTGGTCCCCGGCACCGCCCCGCTGCCCGTGCCGAAGCCGGATGAGGTGCTGATCCGCGTCATGGCGACCGGCGTCAACCGCCCCGACGTGGCGCAGCGCAAGGGCGAATATCCGCCGCCGCCCGGCGCCAGCCCGCTGATCGGCCTGGAGACGGCGGGCGAGGTGGTCGCCATCGGCGCCGAGGTCACCGCCTTCAAGCCCGGCGACAAGGTCTGCGCCCTGACCAACGGCGGCGCCTATGCCGAATACTGCGCCGCGCCCGCAAGCCAATGCCTGCCCTGGCCCCAAGGCTACGACGCCATCCGCGCCGCCGCCCTGCCGGAGACCGCTTTCACCGTCTGGGCCAATCTGTTCGGCCATGGCCGGCTCGCCGCCGGCGAGACGGTGCTGATCCATGGCGGCACCTCGGGCATCGGCGTCACCGCCATTCAGCTCGCCAAGGCCTTCGGCTCCACCGTCATCGCCACCGCCGGCAGCGCCGCGAAATGCCAGGCCTGCCTCGACCTCGGCGCCGATGCGGCGATCGACTACCGCACCCAGGATTTCGTCGCCGAGGTGAAGCGCATCA
>JAQGIA010000350.1 GCA_028291445.1 Belnapia sp. | reverse complement strand
CTCGACCGCGCCGGCATCGGCACCCTGGTGCGCGCCTTGCCGGAGGGCCTGGAGACCCGCTGCGGCGAGGGCGGGGCGCGCTTTTCCGGCGGCCAGGCGCGGCGGCTTGCGCTGGCCCGGGTGCTGCTCTCCGCGGCGCCGGTGCTGATCCTGGACGAGCCGACCGCCGGGCTGGATGCGGAAACCGAGCAGGCCTTCCTGGAGACGCTGGAGGCGGTGACCGCCGGCCGCACCGTGATCCTGATCACCCACCGGCTGACCGGGGTTGAGCGGCCGACCCGCATCCTGCGGCTGGCCGGCGGGCGGGCGCTGCCGGCGGCGGGGTAGCCTGAACCACGCGCCAGACGTTCTAGACCTCCACCCGGTACAGGGCCGTCAGCGACAGCCGCCGCATCGCGTTGCGGGCCAGCGCCTCCACTTCCCGCCGGTCGGTGGTATCGGGATCCACCGCCAGCCAGGCGGCGGCGGTGCGCTGCCAGAACATGGCGAGGTCGGAGAGCCTTTCCCGGATCGCATGCTGGTTCTCGATCAGCCGGGGCACGGAATGCAGCGCACCGGATTTGCGCATGGATTCCTCCGCCTGGCGGAGCAACCCCTTCGGCCGCCAGCCGTGGCCGGTCCGCCAGCGGCAGCAGGGAGGCCATCGCCAGGGTCAGCAGATCATTCGCCCAGCGCCGGTCGCTGCCGATGGTCGCATGCATCGAGCGCATCATGCGTTCCATCGCCGGGTAGTCCGGCTGCGCGGCGGCGGCGGCCAGCACCCCGGCATGGGCATTGCTCAGCCGCTGCAGGCGGCGGGCCATGGGGGCCACCCGCTCGATCGGCATCAGGTCGCGGGTCAGGCAGCGGGCCACCGCCTGCTCGAACATGTCCGGCCCCGGCGGCACCCGGCGGATGGCGTCCGACAGCGCCAAGGCCTCCTCGCTGGCATTGCCGGCCAGCACCTCCATCAGCACCGTGGTGGCGGCATAGATATGGTGTTCGGCCGGCAGCGCCATGTCGGCGTCGCGCAGCATCTCCGGCACCGGGTCGTTGGGGGAGATGGTCTCGACGAAGCGCAGCGCCGCGGGCATCAGCCGCAGCAGCAGGAAGTCGCGCGAGCCCGCGGCGATGTCGAACACCGCATGGGCGCGTTCGATATCGACCACCAGCCGCACATGGTCGAAGCGCCGGACGATCCCGATGCCGCCGCCCGCATCCCGTTCGAAGACCAGGTCCGGCTCGCGCAGCCAGGGGGCGGCGAAATCGAAGCGGGGCGGTGGCCATTCGGTCAGCCCGGCGAGGCCGGGAAACCGCACCGGGTCGAAACGCCGAGGGTCGGGCAAGGTGAGTAGGGAGGATGCCACCCCTACAGGATGCTGCCGGATCGGTTAACCGGCGATGAGCAAGGCTGCCGGATGGGACGGCGGCGCGTTAGGATGGCGTATCCGACCAGCCGCCGCCACCGAAGCGGCTGGAGCATGACCGGCGCGAAGCGATGCGCCTGCCATGGTCCAGCTTATTGCTTTGCCGCATGACGAAACGCTTTTCGGTTTGCCGCCTCTGGCGGTCATTCTGCAGCACCAGCCGAAGGAATCCGTCGCGTGTCCGTCACCCCGCCCATCGCCCCGCAGCGCCTGGACCCGGCCAAATTCCGTGACCCGCGCCTGACCGCGAAGGGCGAGGCCCGGGCCAGTGTCGGGCTGTCCGGCCTGCGCAGCCTCTGGCTCAATACCGGGACGCTCTGCAACATCACCTGCCGCAATTGCTACATCGAGAGCAGCCCGCGCAACGACGCGCTGGTCTATCTGACCGCCGCCGACTGCCGCGGCTACCTCGACGAGATCGAACGCGACGGCCTGCCGGTCGAGGAGATCGGCTTCACCGGCGGCGAGCCCTTCCTCAACCGCGACCTGCCGGCGATGCTGGAGGATGCGCTGGGGCGCGGCCATCGGGCGCTGGTGCTGACCAATGCGATGAAGCCGATGCGCAACCATGCCGCGGCGCTGCTGGCGCTGCGCGACCGCTTCGGCGACCGGCTGACGCTCCGGGTCAGCCTCGACCATTACGGCGCCCTGCTGCACGATCTGGAACGGCAGGACGGCAGCTTCGCGGTTGCGGTCGATGGCCTGGACTGGCTGGCGCGGGAAGGCTTCCGGGTGCATGTCGCCGGCCGGGCCGCCTTCGGCGGGGAGGGCGAGCCGGCGCTGCGGGCCGGCTTCGCCGCGCTGTTCGCCGCGCATGGCATCCCGATCGACGCGGCCGATCCAGTGGCGCTGATGCTGTTTCCGGAGATGGATGCGGCGGCCGACGTGCCGGAGATCACCACCGCCTGCTGGGGCATCCTCGGCAAAAGCCCGGAGAGCCTGATGTGCGCCTCCTCCCGCATGGTGGTGAAACGGCGCGGCGCGGCGCGGCCGGCGGTGGTCGCCTGCACGCTGCTGCCCTATGCGGCCGAATTCGAGCTCGGCGGCACCCTGGCCGAGGCAGCCCGGCCGGTGGCCCTGAACCATCCGCATTGCGCCCGCTTCTGCGTGCTCGGCGGCGCCGCCTGTTCCCGCTGAGCGGTTGTGAAACGATACAAGACAGCCCGCGATCGCGCAGGAAGAACCAGCGATTCCAATGGTTCCGGTTTGGCCGACCCGGCGGCTTCGCGGGTTCCGCGACGGCTCGGTACAGCGCCTGGTTGACGCCACCGACGCTTTCCCCGACTGATCACCTCACCTCGATTTTCGGAGTTGCCCGATGCGCCGCCGCCACCTTCTTGCCGCCCTGCCGCTGTTCGGCCTCGCGGCCTGCCAAACCCCGGCCGCGCCCCCGCCGCCCCAGACGGTCGTCTTCTTCAATGCCGATAGTGCGGCGCTCGACGACAACGCGATGACCCTGATCGCCGCGGTGGCGACGCGGGCCAAGGCGAGCCCTGCCGCGCCGGTGCGGGTGCGGGGCTTCTCCGCGCCGGATGGTGGCTCCGCCGCCTTCAACCGTGCCCTGGCCGAGGCCCGGGCGCAGAATGTCGCCGATGAACTGGCCAAGGGCGGCGTCGACCGCTCGCGCATCCGGCTCGAGCCGCGGGGTGCGGTGCCCTTCGAGATGATGGCGACCGAGAGCCGGCGGGTCGAAGTCCTCATCGGGCAATAGGCGCGGCCATCCGGCCCCGGCTCCGGGCTTGGCCCTGGACCTTGCCCCGAAGCCGGAACAGCGGCTGACGCGACGGGCTGCGCGTGGCATGACATCGGGATGCCCGATGTGATGGAATCCCCGGTGCCGGTTCAGCCCGGCACCGACCCGGCCGAGGTGCTCGCCCGCATCTTCGGCCATACCGGCTTCCGCGGCCGGCAGGAGGAAATCGTCCGTCATGTGATGGATGGCGGCTCCGGCCTGGTGCTCATGCCGACCGGCGGCGGCAAGTCGCTGTGTTTCCAGGTGCCGGCGCTGTGCCGGGAAGGCCTCGGCGTGGTCATCTCCCCGCTGATCGCGCTGATGGAGGACCAGGTCGCCGCCATGCGCCAGCAGGGCGTCGCCGCGGCCGCGCTGCATTCGGACCTGCCGGAGGACCAAGCGCGGGAGGTCCGGCGGGACCTCGCCCGCGGCGCCGTCAAGCTGCTGTATGTCTCGCCCGAGCGGCTGGCCTTCGACAATACGCTTTCCCGCCTCGCGGAACGGCCGATCGCCCTGTTCGCCATCG
>JAQGIA010000341.1 GCA_028291445.1 Belnapia sp. | reverse complement strand
ATGCAGTCCGCAAGGCTCCAGCGATCCCGCACCGTGACGGTGTTGAGCGACAGCGGCCCAGGCGCGCTCATGCGACACCGTGCGTCGCCAGCAGCGCCCGCATCCGCGCCACCGCCATATCAGGATCCCGTAAAAGCCCCGCCGCATCCGCCAGCCGGAACAACTCGGCCAGGTGCTGGATGCTGCGGGTGCTCTGCTGCCCGCCGACCATGGTGAAGTGGTCCTGGTGGCCATTCAGCCAGGCCATGAAGACCACGCCTGTCTTGTAGAAGCGGGTCGGAGCCTGGAAGATATGCCGGCTCAGCGGCACGGTCGGCGCCAGGATGGCGTGGAACTCGCCCAGGTCGTTGCGCGACAGCGCCGCCAGCGCGCCGCCCACGGCCGGCGCAATCGGATCGAAGATGCCGAGCAGTGCATCCGAATGGCCCTGCGCGTCGCCGGCGATCAGCTCCGGGTAGTTGAAATCATCACCGGTATACATGCGCACCGCTTCCGGCAGGCGGCGGCGCATGGTGATCTCCTTCTCCTTGTCGAGCAGGGAGATCTTCACCCCATCCACCTTGCCAGCATTGGCCTGGATGACGGCGAGCGCGGTTTCCATCGCCTGGTAGTGGTCGGCATTGCCCCAATAGCCATCCAGCGCCGGGTCGAACATCTCCCCCAACCAATGGATGATGGCGGGCTGCGCCAAATTGCCGAGAATACGGGCATAGACCCGCTCGTAATCCGCCGGCGAGCGGGCCGCCTTGGCCAGGGCGCGGGAGGCCATCAGGATGATGCGTCCACCCATCCGCTCGATGGCTTCGCATTGCTCCTCATAGGCGCGGATGACGTCGTCCACCGTCACCTCCGGCCCGGGCGCCAGATGGTCGGTTCCCGCCCCGCTTGCCATCACCGCCCCCGGTGTGTCGCGCATGGCCTCCAGGCTGCGACGGATCAGCTCCTGCGCGCCGATCCAGTCGAGCCCCATGCCGCGCTGCGCCGTATCCATGGCTTCGGCCACGCCGAGGCCGAGCGACCACAGATACTGCCGGTAGGCGATGGTGCGATCCCAGTCGATCCTGGTGTCCAGCCAGGGGTCCTGCTCGGCCAGCGGATCGGCGACCACATGCGCCGCGGCCAGGGCCAGGCGCGGAAAGGGCGGCTTCGCCTGCGGGAAGGCTCGCGGCGTGCTGGTACGGAAAGCCTTGATGCGGCGGCCGTTCGGTAGATCGATGCTCGGCATGGCTCAGGCCTCCAGCGCCGGAATGTCGATCCAGCGGCGTTCGCGCCAACTCCGCAGCCCGGCTTCCGCCAATTGCACGCCCTTGGCGCCGGCCATCAGGTCCCAGGGGAAGCTGGTGGTCTCGCCGACCAGATAGCGCAGGAACATCTCCCACTGCACCCGGAAGCCGTTCGGGTAGTCCTGGCTGTTCGGCACCTCCTGCCAGCCGGCGAAGAAGTCGATGGGCTGCGGCACATCGGGGTTCCAGACCGGCTTCGGCGTGGCAATGCGCGACTGGGTCCAGCAGCGCTGCAAGCCGGCCATGGCGCTGCCATGCGTGCCATCCACCTGGAAGGTCGCCAGGTCGTCCCGCCGTACCCGTGTGACCCAGCTCGAATTGATCTGGGCGACAATGCCGCCCTTGAGCTGAAAGGTCGCATAGGCGGCGTCGTCCACGTCCGCCGTATAGGGCTCGCCATCCTCGCCGATGCGGGTCGGGATATGTGTCGCGCCCAGGCAGGAGACCGCCTCCACCGCGCCGAACAGATTATCCAGCACGTAGCGCCAGTGGCAGAGCATATCGAGGATGATTCCGCCGCCTTCGGCCGCCTTGTAGTTCCAGGACGGGCGTTGGGCCGGCTGCAGGTCACCCTCGAAGACCCAGTAGCCGAACTCCCCCTTAACCGCGCAGATGCGGCCGAGGAAGCCGCTGTCGATCACCATCTTCAGCTTACGCAGGCCGGGCAGGAACAGCTTGTCCTGCACCACACCATGCTTGATGCCGGCAGCTTGCGCCAGCTTCGCCACGCGCAACGCGTCCCCCAGGTTATCGGCGGTCGGCTTTTCCACATAGATATGCTTGCCGGCGGCAATGGCCCGTTCCACCAGCCCGGCACGTCGCTGGGTGGATGCTGCGTCGAAGAACAGCTCGTCCTTCGGATCCGCGAGGCAGGCGTCGAGGTCGGTGCTGACGCGGGCCACGCCATGCGCCTTGGCCAGCGCCTCCAGCTTCTCCCGGTTGCGGCCGACCAGGATAGGGTCCGGCATCAGCCGGTCGCCATTGGCCAGCCGCAGCCCGCCATCGGCACGGATGGCGGCAATGGACCGGATGAGGTGCTGGTTGGTCCCCATGCGGCCGGTGACGCCATGCATGATGAGACCGATGCGGCGTTCCGCCATTCTTCTTCTCCCTGCCGGGTCGTCACTCAGGCCGAGTGTTTCACGTGGATCGGCCATGGCCCGAGTAACCAGACGGTTACCCTGCCCCAAGGGCGTCGTAAGTCAAGGCCGCAGGAAGCCCAGGACCACGGCGACGCTATGCGCCTCCCGCGCCCGCAGCGCTGCCTCGGTGCCCAGCCCGGCTCCGAAGATGGTGGAAAGGGTATGAATATTCGCCAGGTAGAAATGTCCCAGCGAGACGATGGTGACATAGAGCTGCATCGGATCGACACCCGGACGAAATATCCCGGTCGCCGAGCCCCGATCCAATACGGTGCCGATCTGCTCCAGCAATGGGGAATACATCGCCGGTACCTGGGCGGAGCGTCGTAGATAGGCAGCGCGGTGGATGTTCTCCTGGTTCAGCAGGGCCACGAATTCGGGATGTGCGGCGGTGTAGCGCAGGTTGAACTCGACCAGGCGCTGCATGGCGGCCGCTGGCGGCAGTGACTCGACCCGCAACGCGCGCTCCTCGGTCCGCTTCGCGGCATAGGCGGCTTCCAGCACCACCAGCCACAACTCCTCCTTGCTGCCGAAATGCGCGTAGAGCATGCGCTTATTGGCACCGGCCCGCAGGGCGATCTCATCGACCCGGGCACCCGCCAGCCCCTTGTCCGCGAATTCGATCAACGCCGCGTCCAGGATGCGCTGCCGCGTCGCCGCCGCACGGGGCGACAAGGCCGGGCTAGATCCCTCCATGCTGCGCCGCCGTGATCATCGCGGGCCTCCTCACGCGAACTGAATCTCGATCGGCGGCAATGTCCCGAAGCGTGCCGTCACCCGATTGCCGCGCCTGGGCGCCAGCATGCCGCTGGCGGTTCCGGTGCTGACCCATTCGCCGGCCCGCAGATGGCTCCCCGCACGCGGCAGCCGGTTCGCCAGCCAGACCAGGGCCTTCAGCGGATGCCCCATGACCTCCGCACCGGAGCCATGTCGGCGCGGCACACCATCCACCGCGACCTCGACGGGCATGGCGGCGACATCGGTGCCCTGCCAGTCATCGATCGCCGGCCCGAGCACATAGCGTCCATTGCCGCTGCCATCGGCCAATATAGCGGTGAAGGGCGGCAGCGCGGTGGTAGGAAAGCGGCATTCCGCCACCTCCACCCCCGCATGCATGGCGGCGACCGCCCCGGCCACCTCCGCCTCCGTCCAGGGCATCGCCCGCGGTGGCAGGTCGGCGCCGAGCCGGACGAAGAATTCCGCCTCGACGACGGGATCCAGCAGCATCGAATGCTTGAGGGTCGCGGGCGCTTCGAGCAGCGGCGCGAAGCTGCGACCGAAGATCGGCTCCGGCATGCGCAACCGCGCCCGCATGACCTCCGTGGTGCCGGCGATCTTCCAGCCGAGCGGCGCCCAGCCAAGCCGGGACGCTACCTCGGCTGCCACGGCATAGGCCGCATCGGCATCGATGGGCACCAGCGCCGGCGGCAGCGCCGCGATCTGACGCCGTTCCTGCCGCGCCGCCACGAGGAGATCGGCCAAAGTCATGCCGCCAGCGCCTTCGCCAGCAGCGACATGGGGAAGTCCTCGTCGGTATCCTCCAGCGGATCGCACGGCAGTACCCGATGCCGCAGCACCAGCCGCGCCAGCGCCAGCCGGTCGGCATCGCCCAGCCGCGCCGCCTCCCAGGCCATCGCGCTGGCGCTGGTCACATGATACAGCGCGCTGGCCGCCTGCCGGGCCAGTGCCGGATTTTCCTGCGCCCGTAGCGCGAGCGCCGCGGCGCGATCGAAGGCGGGCAGGGCCTCCGGTAGGGCGGCCTCATTGCCGAGCAGCCCCTGCACATGCGCCCGCAGCACCGGCAGCGAGCCCTCCCGTTGCGCCGCCCGCAGCACGTCCAGCGCCACGATATTGCTGGTGCCTTCCCAGATGCTGCCGAGATGGGCATCGCGCACCAGCCGCGGGTCGGCCCATTCCTCGATGTAGCCGCAGCCGCCACGCACCTCCATCGCATCCCCGGTCACCTTGCGCGCATCGCGGCAGGCGCGGAATTTCAGCAGCGGCGTGAGGATACGCAGCAGGGCATAGGCATCCGTCTCGCCGGCGTCACTCCGGAGGAGTGCGCTTGCGGCCTGGAACACCATGCTGCGTGCCTGTTCCATCGGCAGGATCAGTTTTCCCAGTTGCCGCCGCATCAAGGGCATCTCGACCAGCCGCTTGCCGAAGGCGATGCGGTGACGCGCGACGAACATAGCCTCGGTCACCGCGCGGCGCATCAGCCCGGCGGCGCGCATGCCGTTGGAGAGGCGGGAGGCGTTGACCATATCCGCCATCTGCCGGAAGCCCGCTTCCGGCTCGCCCACCAGGAAGGCCATGGCACCCTCCAGCCGGATTTCGCCCGAGGCCATGGAACGGGTCCCGAGCTTCTCCTTCAAACGGACGATCCGATAGGCATTGGGGCTGCCGTCCGGCCTTTCCCGCGGCAGCAGGAACAGCGAGACGCCACGCAGCCCGGGCGGCCCACCAACGCGGCGGGCCAGCACCAGCGCCATGCCGGCATCGGCATTGCTGCAGAACCATTTGTCGCCGGTCAGTGCCCAGGTGCCATGCCCGGCTGGCTCGGCCAGCACCGCCGTCGCGGCGATATCGGACCCCGCCCCCTGCTCCGTCATGAACATCGCCCCCTGGCGCAATCCATCCAGGTCGGTCGCCGTCAGCCCCGGCAGGTAGCGCGCGACCAATGCGGGGTCGCCGAAGCGGCGCAGCGTGCGGGCCAGCGCATCGGTCATGGACAAGGGGCAGCAGAGGCCGAATTCGGCCTGCACGAACAGGTAGCTCAGCGCGTATTTGGCGGCCGGCGGCAGCGGTGCGGGCCAACCCAGCACGCCGCTGCGATGCGACATGGCGGCCAGGCCGAATTCGGCGAAGGCCACCTGTTCCAGCTCCCGATAGGCGGGGTGATAGTGGATGCTCTGGATATCCTCGCCGCGTCGGTTGCGGTGCAGCAGCTCGGGCGGATTGCGATCCGCGAGCCCCGCCAGGGCGTCCAGCCGGCCACCGGCCAGGCTGCCCATCCGGTCCAGATGCGGTGTCAGATGGGCGAGCAGGTCGGCCGGCAGGTAGAGCGAGAGCAACGGCGCCAGCCAGGGGTCGGCGCGGAACAGGTTGAGCCCCTGGCTGTCCGGAACGGCGGCTGCTCCGGTTGGAGCGGGCTGGGTGGGAAGGTTGTCCATTCGTGCAGCATGACGCCACCCGGTCGCGCCTTGCTAGGCTCGGTGCAACGGCGCGGGAGGAAAAACCACGGCACCGATCCGGCGCGGGCCGCTGGGCGCCAGCCTGCCGATGCTCCTGGCCATCCCAGCCCCGGCACAGAGCGTCGATGATGCCGACTATTTCCGCCATCTGCCGGTGATGGATGGCAGCGAACTGGCTGGCATCGTCAGCATCCGCGACCTGGCGAAGCATCGCATCGACCTGCACCGGCGCGGCCTGGAGGCCTTGACGGCTGCGGTCTTGGATCAAGGCCAGCCGTACCAGGGCTGGACGCTCCGGCACCACCC
>JAQGIA010000320.1 GCA_028291445.1 Belnapia sp. | reverse complement strand
GGCGATGGTATTGCGCATCCACATGCTGGATTCGCGCGGCGCGCCCCAGTCGAACAGCATCCCCTCGGCCGGCCCGACGCTGGGCCGGAACATCAGCCCGACCATCTGCTGGTCCGGCGCGAGCGCCATCTCGACCTTGAACTCATGCCGCGTGCCGTCGCGGGTGACGAAGACCAGCGGTTCCTCCGGCAGGCGCGGCTGGGGGTTGGACTGGCCCGCGGCGGGGGGCGGGGCGAGCAGGATCAGGCCGGCGAGGCCAAGCAGGGTGCGGCGGAACATGACGCCAGCATGGCACCGCCGCCGGCGCCCCGCCATACTCGGCGCATGATCCGCACCCTCCGTACCCCGACGCTCGAAATCGCCTATGCCGAGCACGTCCCGGCCGATGGCCCGCCGGTGGGGCCGCCCGTGATCCTGCTGCACGGCTTCCCCTATGCCCCGCAGGGCTATGATGCGGTGGTGCCGCCGCTGGTCGCCGCCGGCCGGCGCTGCATCATTCCCTGGCTGCGCGGCCATGGGCCGACCCGCTACCTGTCGGCCGCGACGCCGCGCTCCGGCCAGCAGGCGGCGCTCGGCCAGGATCTGCTCGACCTGCTGGACGGGCTGGCCATCCCGCGCGCGGTGCTGGCCGGCTACGACTGGGGCGGCCGTGCCGCCTGCGTGGTCGCCGCCCTCTGGCCGGCCCGGGTGGCCGGGCTGGTCACCTGCACCGGATACAACATCCAGGACATCGCCGCCGCCGCCCGGCCCGGCCCGGCCGAGCAGGAACACCGCTGGTGGTACCAATACTATTTCCATACCGAGCGCGGCCGGGCCGGGCTGGAGGCCGATCGCCAGGGCATCGCCCGGCTGCTCTGGCGGCTCTGGTCGCCGAATTGGGCCTTCGACGAGGCCACCTTCCAGGCCAGCGCCGGGGCGCTCGACAATCCGGACTATGTGGCGACGGTCATCCAATCCTACCGCCACCGCTTCGGCTATGCCGCGGGCGACCCGGCGCTCGAGCCGATCGAGGCGGCCTTGGCGGCGCAGCCCGCCATCACGGTGCCGAGCATCTGCCTGCATGGCGCGGCCGATGGCGTCGGCCCGGTCGAAGGCTCGGCCCGCCATGCCCGGCATTTCACCGGCACCTATGAACGCCGGGTGATCCCGCTGGTCGGCCACAACGTGCCGCAGGAGGCACCGGCTGATTTCGCCCGCGCCGTGCTGGACCTGCCGGGCGGCTGACGCGTCGGCCGAGCCGGAACTCGGACCGCCGAGGGGTTCAATGGCGAGCCGCAACATGCCAAACTCGGCGGGCGGGGAACGCCGGTCCCATCAACAGGGACACCGCATCATGCAGACCACCCGCCGCATCCTCCTCGGGGTGGCAGCCGCGACCATATTGGCGCGTCCGGCCCTCGCCTTCCCCGACCGCACCCTCCGGATCATCTCGGGCTATGCCCCCGGCGGGCTGAACGACATCGTCAGCCGCGCCATGGCGCAGGCGCTGATCCCGGTGCTCGGCCAGTCCGTGGTGGTGGAAAACCGTGCCGGGGCGGGCGGCAGCGTCGGCGCCACCGCGGCGGCCCGGTCCACGCCGGACGGCCACACGCTGTGGATGGGCATCGTCGATACCCAGGCGATCAACCCCTATGCCTACAAGAAGCTGCAATACGACCCGGAGAAGGACTTCGCCCCGATCAGCCTGGTGGCGAAATTCCCCTTCGCCCTGGTGGTCGGCCCGTCCCAGCCGCGGCTCACCAGCTTCGAGGCACTGATCGCCGCCGCCAAGGCCGATCCCGGCAGGCTGACCTATGCCACCTGGGGCATCGCCAGCACCCCGCACCTCGCCATGGAACGCATCCTGCGCGCCAAGGGCGTGGAGATGCTGCACGTCCCCTTCACCAGCCAGGCGCCGGGGATGCAGGCCATCATGGGCAGCCAGGTGGATTGCATGCCGCTGCCGGCCGGCGGCGCCGAAAGCATGATGCGCGACGGCCGGACCCGCGCCGTGGCGGTGCTGGCACCGCGCCCGCTGGATCTGATCCCCGGCGCGCCGCTGATGAAGGATCTCGGCGTCGACCTCACCTCCGGCCTGTGGAAGGCGATCTATGCCCCGGCGCGAACCCCGCCGGCGGTGGTGGAGCGGCTGAACCAGGCGGTGCGCGAGGCGATGACGGCGCCGGCCTTCGTCGAGGTGGTACGCCAGCAGGGCGCGGTTCCCGAGCCGACCACGCCGGAGGAGTTGGCCGCCTTCGAGCGCGGCGAGCGGCAGATCTGGGGCGACGTGGTCCGGGCGAGCGGGGCGATGCTGGATTAGTTAGGGGGGACTAGCCGGGGGGAGGTTAGCCGGCGGGACCAGGCGGCGGCAGGTCGCGCAGCACCGTCGCCGCCCCCCGCTGCACCGCGGCCCGGATCACCCCCGGCCGCGGCGCATCCCGCAGGGTGGTGAACCAATGCTCCGGCGGGTTGCGCCCGGCGGCGCGGTGGAAGTCCAGCGCCCGCAACACCGCCTCGGCCGCGGGGGTAGTACGCTCCGGCACATCATGCCCGGCGAGCGTCGCCCAGACCCCCGCCCAGCAGCGTCCGACCGACCAGGGGTTGTAGCCGCCGCCGCCGAGCACGACGAAGCGCGGCGCCAGCCCGGCCAGCGCCTGGACCACCCCCCAATGGGCATTGTTCGACAGCGCCAGGCGCGAGAGCGGGTCCTCCTCCAGCGCATCCGCCCCGCACTGCAGCATGATCGCCTGCGGCCGCAGGTGCCGGGCGATGGGCAGGATCGCCTGGTGCAGCACCCAGAGCATCTCGCTGTCGTTGAAGCCGGCCGGGACCGGCAGGTTGCGGGCATGGCCGCCGGCCCGGTCCTCGATCCCGCCGGTGAAGGGCCAGCGCCCCGCCTCATGCACCGAGAGGGTGAAGACCCGGGGGTCGTCGTGGAAGGCGTCCTGGACCCCGTCGCCATGATGCGCGTCGATATCGACGTAGAGGATGTTCTCCAGCCCCTGGTCCAGCCAGGTCAGCAGCCCGAGCACCGGGTCGTTCAGGTAGCAGAAGCCGCTAGCCCGGTCCGGCCGGCCGTGGTGCGTCCCGCCGCCGGGGCAATAGACCACGCCGCCGCCGGCGGTCAGCCGGGCCGCCAGCATGCAGCCGCCGGCGCTGGTCGCCGGGCGGGAAAACACCTCCCGGTAGACCGGATTGCCATGCGCACCGATGTGATAGCGCGCCCGGTCGGCCGGGTCGGCCTGCTGTGAGGCCTCCGCCCGTTGCAGCGCCGCGATGTAGTCGGGGGTATGGAAGCGGGCCAGCGCCGCCGGGCTGGCCTGGGGCGCGGCGATCCAGCCGCCGGGCGGCAGCCAGCCCATCGCCTCGATCAGGTCGAGCGCGGTCGAGACGCGGGGGATCGCCAGCGGATGCTTCGGCCCATAGGAGGACCGGCGGTAGATCTCCGAGCCGATCAGCAGCGGCGTCACCTGGGCGAAGTCACGTCGTGGCGGCGACCCCGGCGGCGATGGCGAGGAAATCCGCCGCTACCAGGCTGGCGCCGCCGACCAGCGCCCCGTCGACATGCGGCAGCGCCAGGATGGCCGCGGCATTGCCGGGCTTCACCGAGCCGCCGTAGAGGATCCGCAGCATGCCCCCCGCCGCGCCGAAGCGGCCGACCAGATTGGCGCGGATCGCCGCATGGATGGCGGCGATCTCCGCCTCGCTCGGCGTCCGGCCGGTGCCGATCGCCCAGACCGGCTCATAGGCCACCACCCCGCCGACACCCGCAAAGCCATCCGGCAGGCTGCCGTCGAGCTGCCCGGTCACCACGGTCTCGGCGTCGCCGGCCAGGCGCTGCGCCTCGCTCTCGCCGACGCAGACCACCGGCAGCAGGCCGGCGGCCAGCGCCGCCTCGGCCTTGGCCCGCACCAGGGCATCGGTCTCGGCGTGGTTGGCCCGGCGCTCGG
>JAQGIA010000034.1 GCA_028291445.1 Belnapia sp. | reverse complement strand
TCGGCTTCCTGTTCCAGGGCCCGCCCTTCGGCACCGGCATCCTGACCGCGGCGCTGATCCTCGCCATCATGATCCTGCCCTTCATCGCCGCCACCATGCGCGACGTCTTCGAGCAGGTGCCCCCGGTGTTCAAGGAAAGCGCCTATGGTCTGGGCGCCACCACCTGGGAGGTGATGAAGGGCGTGGTGCTGCCCTATACCCGCATCTCGGTCGCCGGCGGCATCATGCTGGGCCTCGGCCGGGCTTTGGGGGAGACGATGGCGGTCACCTTCGTCATCGGCAACGCCAACCGCATCACCACCACGCTGTTCGGCCCGGGCAATACCATCGCCTCGGTCGTCGCCCTGGAGTTCGGCGAGAGCGAGACCGGGTCGCTGAAGCTCTCGGCGCTGCTGGCGCTGGGCTTCATCCTGTTCGTGCTGTCGTTCATCGTGCTCGCCACCTCGCGCTTCCTGTTGCGCTCCCGGCTGAAGGCCTGACCCGATGAGTGCCACGACGCATGGGGCATCGTCCCCGATCAAGGACCCGGCCGCCGCCGCCCGGCTCGGCCGCCGCCGCAAGCGGGCCGACCGCATCGCCCGCTTCCTGTCGCTGGCGGCGACCGCCATCGGCCTCGTCTTTCTCGTCTCCATCCTGGCGACGCTGTTCGCCAAGGGCTTCGGGGCGATGAATCTTTCGGTCTTCACCGAGGTGACGCGGCCGCCCGGCTCCAATGGCGGCTTGCTGAACGCCATCGTCGGCAGCCTGATCCAGGTCGCGCTGGGGACCGCCATCGGCACCCCGATCGGCATGCTGGTCGGGACCTACCTGGCGGAGTATTCCCGCGGCTCGCGCTTCGGCGACGTGGTGCGCTTCGTCTCCGATATCCTGCTCTCGGCGCCCTCCATCCTGATCGGGCTATTCGTCTACCAGCTGCTGGTGCTGCCTTTCGGCGGCTTCTCCGGCTGGGCCGGTGTGGCGGCGCTGGCCATCATCATCATTCCCATCGTGGTCCGCACCACGGAGGACATGCTGCGCCTGATCCCCAATACCCTGCGGGAAGCGGTGATCGGCCTCGGCGCGCCGAAGTGGAAGATGATCGTGCTGGTCTGCTGGCGCTCCGCCATCTCCGGCATCATCACCGGCATCCTGCTCGGCATCGCCCGCATCGCCGGCGAGACGGCGCCGCTGCTGTTCACCAGCCTCGGCAACAACGCATGGTCCACCGACCTGTCGCAGCCGATGCCGAGCCTGCCCATCACCATCTATTCCTACGCCGGCTCGCCCTTCCAGGATTGGATCGAGCTGGCCTGGGCCGGCGCCCTGCTCATCACCCTGGCCGTCCTGCTGCTGAACATCGCGGCGCGCAGCCTGCTGCGCGGCGGGAAGTAGAGGAACATCCCATGAGCACCACCACCACAGCGACCAGCCGCCCGGCCATGGGCGCCATGCAGGCGCGCTCCGGCGCCACGCTGAACGAGGCCAAGGTCGGCATCCGCGACCTCGAGTTCTTCTACGGCGCCAACCGGGCGCTGAAGGGCATCAACCTCGATATCCCGGCCCGCCAGGTGACCGGCATGATCGGCCCCTCGGGCTGCGGCAAGTCGACCCTGCTGCGGGTGCTGAACCGCATGTACAGCCTCTATCCCGGCCAGCGCGCCGTGGGCCAGGTGATGCTGGATGGCCAGAACATCATCGACTCCGACGTCGACCTGAATGCGCTGCGCTCGAAGATCGGCATGGTCTTCCAGAAGCCCACGCCCTTCCCGATGACCATCTACGAGAACATCGCCTTCGGCGTCCGCCTGCATGAGACGCTGGCGAAACCGGCGATGGACGAGCGGGTGGAATGGGCGCTGACCCGCGCCGCGCTCTGGACCGAGGCGAAGGACCGGCTGAACACCTCGGCCATGGGTCTGTCGGGCGGCCAGCAGCAGCGCCTCTGCATCGCCCGCACCATCGCGGTGCGGCCCGAGGTGATCCTGTTCGACGAACCCACCTCGGCGCTCGACCCGCTCAGCACCTCGAAGATCGAGGAGCTGATCGACGAGTTGAAGCGGGATTTCACCATCGCCATCGTGACCCACAACATGCAGCAGGCTGCCCGTTGCGCCGATCAGGTGGCCTTCTTCTACCTGGGCGAGCTGATCGAGGTGGCCCCGGCGGCGGAGCTGTTCACCGCGCCGAAGCATCCGAAGACCCAGGAATACATCACCGGCCGGTTCGGCTGACGGAGGCCCATACCATGGAACAGATGGCCGGACACATCGTCCGCAGCTACGCCGAGGAACTGCGCCGGCTGCGCGACATGATCGCCCGCATGGGCGGCCTCGCCGAGCGCCAGGTGGCGGATGCGGTCGCCTCGCTGCTGCGGCGCGACACCGACCTCGCCACCGAGGTGGTCGGCCGGGATGCGGCGATCGATGCGCTGGAGCGGGAGGTGGAGCAATTCTGCATCCGCATCCTGGCGCTGCGCCAGCCGGTCGGCCAGGACCTGCGCCTCATCATCGCCTGCCTGAAGATCAGCCATGGGCTGGAGCGCATCGGCGACTATGCCCGCAACGCCGCCAAGCGCAGCATCGTGCTCGCCCAGCAGCCGGCGATCGGCAGCCTGAACGGCTTCAACCGCATGGCGGTGCTGGTGCAGGAGAACCTGAAGGGCGCCATCGACGCGCTGGTCAACGACGACGTCGCCCGCGCCGACGAGGTCT
>JAQGIA010000313.1 GCA_028291445.1 Belnapia sp. | reverse complement strand
AGGCGGCTCGGGCGGCGGCGGCGGCGGCGGGGCGAGGGCATTGGCGACCACGGTGCGGACGCCGCCCGCCGCCTCCTCGGCCACCGCATAGGCCACGTCGCCCCAGAGCCGGCTCAGCGCCCCGGTCGGGACCTCGTTGATCTGCACCACCCGGCCCAGTTCCTCGCCATCCCGCCGGCTGACGATCCACTGGATTTCAACCCGCTGCTGCCGCGGCGTGGCGGCCGGGCTCATGACCACATCGGCCTCCAGCGCATAGGCCGCGCCATCGGCCACGTCCTGGACGACGAAACCCTCCTGCGCCAGCCGCTCGCGCATCCGGGCAGCCAGCGAGGCATTGCCGTCGCCGGTCGCGCCCTTCACCCCGGCCAGGCGGATGCGCGGCGGGCCGCCGGCGATGGATTGCGGATCGGTCGATTTGCGCGCGGCCTCCACCTGCAGCAGCAGTTTGGTGAGTTGCGGCACCGCCTGGGCGGCGACGGCGGCGAAGGTCGGGCCAGAGGCCTCGGCCCAAGCGTCGATCGGCACCGGCGTGCCCTGGGCGGCGGCCTGCAGCACGCCATCGGCATCCAGCAGCCGGAAGCGGGGCAGTACCGACTGGCCCTGGCGCTCGGCGACGATCTCCACCCGCCAGTCGAGCGGCAACGGCGTCGCGGTGGCGACGGCCGGGACTTCCTCGGCTTGCAGCGCGGTGGCGACCTTGTCGGCCAGGTCGATGGCGCCGGCATCGGTCAGCAGCGCCTCGGCCGGGGGCGGCACCGCCAGCCGGATGGCCAGAGGCACCGCCAGCCGCCGGGCCTGGGCACCCGGCCGGCCGCGAAAGGGCTGCGGCAGGTCGCCGCAGGCCGCCAGCAGCAGCGGCAGCACCAGCAGGAGCCTGGCGACGCGTCCCTTACAGAAGCGCACAGGCGACCATGATGGTGAGCAGCGTGAGGACGAAGAACTGGACGAGGTAGGGCATGGCGTGAACCGGTTCATGCGGGCACGGCGATCGCCGAAAGCTGGTGCCCGATCGGGCCGCCCCCGGCCAGGGTCCGTCGCCGGTGGCTGAAGAAGGCCGTCTCCTCCGCCAGGGTATCGGCGCCGGTGGTTTCCACCACGGCGACCCCGGCCGCGGCGAGCCGGGCGGCGCAATAGCCGGCCAGGTCGAATTGCCAATGGCCGGGGCGGATCCCCGGCGCGAAATGCCGGGCACCGGCCGCCTCGCGCGCCAGCACGGCGTCGCGCAGGTCGGCGCCGACCTCGTAGCTGGGCTGACCGATGCAGGGGCCGACCGAAGCCAGCATCCGCGACGGCAGGGCGCCGAGCGCCACCATGGCGGCGATGGTCGCCTCGATGACGCCGCCGACTGCGCTGCGCCAGCCGGCATGGGCGGCCCCGATCACCCCGGCGACCGGGTCGGCGAAGAGCACCGGGGCGCAATCGGCGGTGACGATGCCGAGCATCACCCCGGCGTGGCGGGTGACCAGCGCATCGGCGCGCGGCCCCTCGCCCTCGCGCCAGCCGGCGGCCTCCACCGTCGCCACGGCGATGCCATGCACCTGGGTCAGCCCATGCAGCGCCGTGGCCGGCAGGCCGAGCGCGGCGGCGGCCCGGCGGCGGTTCTCCCGCACCTTCTCGATGTCGTCCTGGCCCGACAGCGAGCAATTCAGCGCCGCCCAGGGCCCTGCCGAGACACCGCCGCGCCGGGTGAAGAAGCCGTGCCGCAGCCCGGTGACGGCACCGAGCGCGGGGGTCGTCAGGTATTCGGCGGAGGTCATGCTGGCTCGAAGCCCGGAGGAGGATCGCGCCGGGGATGGCACAGGCAGAGCGCCTTGAACAGCCGCCCCATCCCCTCGGGCGTCACCAGCCGCTCCGCCCCGGACAGGATCAGCCCGGCCTGGCGCGGATTGGACCGGGCGAGGATGGCGGCCCGGCTCATCAGCCCCAGGCGTTGCAGGAACAGGCCCATCGGCAGCGGGCCATGCGCGGCGGCGCCGGCGGCCCGGGCGGTGGCGGCGAGGGCGGCGAAGCGGACATGGGCGGTGATGTCCACGCTGCCGGGGGCGGCGAGCGGCTCGGCCCGGCCATGCGCCGAGAGCGCCTGGAGGCTGTCGCCGAAGCCGTCCTCGGCCGGGCCATAATCCAGCGCCAGCAGCGTGGCGCCGCGGGCGGCGAGCGTCTGCACGATGGCGAGCGCGGCGTCGCAATGCTCCAGCACCGCGCCCTCCGGCGCATGACCCGGCAGGGGCGGCGCCGCTTCGGGCGGCAGTTCATGCCAGGCACCGTCCTGGACGAAGCGTTCCAGCCAGGCGTCGCCACGGCGGATGAACTGGCGGATCGGCAGCGCATCGAAGAACTCATTCGCCAGGACGATGGCCGGGCCGGCGGGCAGGGTGGCGATATCCGCGTGCCACTGGGCATCGGGCAGCAGCCGGGCCTGGGCGGCGCGCAGGGCAGGGGAGGTCTCGACCAGATGCAGTTGCAGCGCGGCGCGGAATGCCGGCATCACCTCGGCGATGGCGCGCAGCGCATCGGCCATCAGCGTGCCGCGGCCGGGGCCGAGTTCCACCAGCAGCAGCGGCGCCGGCCGGCCCATCTGCTGCCAGGCGACGGCGGCCCATAGGCCGAGGCATTCACCGAAGGCCTGCGAGATCTCCGGTGCGGTGGTGAAGTCCCCGGCCCGGCCGAAAGGGTCGCGCCCGGCGTAGTAGGCGGCGGCGGCCCGGGCCATGAAGGCGTCGAGCCGCACCGGGGAGGGGGCCGGAGGCGCGCTCAGGCGGCGACCGCCCGGGCCGGCTTCGCCCGCAGCATCAGCCAGGCGCCGACCAGGATCATCGGCACCGACAGCAATTGCCCCATGGTCGCGCCGGCAAACAGAAAACCGAGATAGGCATCCGGCTGGCGGAACAACTCGCCGATGCCGCGCGCCACGCCGTAGCCGGCCAGGAAGGCGCCGGTGACGAAGCCGGGGCGGGCCCGGATGGCGGGGATATGCACCAGGATCTGCAACAGGATGAACAGCGCCACGCCCTCCATCCCGGCCTGGTAGAGCTGGCTGGGGTGGCGCGGCTCCGGCCCGCCATTCGGGAAGACCATGGCCCAGGGCACGTCGCTGACCCGCCCCCAAAGCTCGCCATTGATGAAATTGGCCAGCCGGCCGAAGCAGATGCCGATCGGCACCACCGCCACCACCCGGTCGCCGAAGGCCAGCGGGTCGAGCTTCTGCTGCCGGCAGAACAGCAGGACGGCGACGATCACCCCGAGCGCCCCGCCATGGAAGCTCATGCCGCCCTGCCAGACCGCGAGGATCTCCAGCGGGTGGAACAGGTAGTAGTCCGGCCGGTAGAACAGCACGTAGCCGATCCGGCCGCCGAGGATGATGCCGAGCGTGGTCCAGGTGACGAAATCGTCGATCTGCTCGCGGCTGGCGACCACCGGCGGCAGCGCCACCAGGCGCCGCGCCAGGAACCAGCCACCGACGATGCCGGCGATATAGGCCAGCGCATACCAGCGGATGACCAACGGCCCGAGCTCGACCAGGACCGGGTCGATCATGGGGAAGGGAATGGCGAGGAGCATCAGCGAAAGGGGTCTTCCTGCATGAGGAAA
>JAQGIA010000301.1 GCA_028291445.1 Belnapia sp. | reverse complement strand
CTTCCTCCTCCAGCCCGAGGGTCTCGACGATGCGCCGCCACATCTCGTCGCCGCCGCCGGCCAGGTTGATCATGCCGTCCTTGGTCTGGAAGAGCCCGGTCGGCACCGTGGTCGGGTGGTCGTTGCCGGCCTGCTGCGGCACCTCATGCTTCATGGTCCAGCGGGTCGCCTGGAAATCCATCATCGCCACCATGGCTTCCAGCAGGCTGGTATGGACCCAGCGGCCGCGGCCGGTCGTCTCGCGCTCCAGCAGTGCCACCATGATGCCGAGCGCGGTGTACAGGCCGGCGGTCAGGTCGGCGACCGGGATGCCGACCCGCACCGGCCCCTGCCCCGGCAGGCCGGTGACGCTCATCAGCCCGCCCATGCCCTGGGCGATCTGGTCGAAGCCCGGCCGCTTCGCATAGGGACCGGTCTGGCCGAAGCCGGAGATGGAGCCCAGCACGATGCGCGGGTTGATCGCCGCCAGCGAGGCATAGTCGATGCCTAAGCGGTCCTTCACGTCGGGCCGGTAATTCTCGACCACCACATCGGCCTTGGCCGCCAGGGTGCGGAACAGCGCGATGCCTTCCGGCTTCTTCAGGTTGATGGTGATGCCGCGCTTGTTGCGATGGACATGCTGGAAGTCCGGCCCGTGCCGGTCGCCGCCCATGCCCTTGCCGGTGTCGACCTCGTCCGGCGCCTCGATCTTGATGACGTTGGCGCCCCAATCCGCGAGCTGGCGCACGCAGGTGGGGCCGGACCGCACCCGGGTCAGGTCGAGCACGGTGAAGCGGGCCAAGGGGAGGGAGTTCTGCGGCGGCATGATTTGGCGGCTCCTCAAGGGCCGGTTACCCTTACCGCGAACCGCCGGGAGGGCAAGATCATGGACGAATTGCTATACGAGAACCGCCACGGGATCGGCTTCGTCACCCTGAACCGCCCGGCCTCGCGCAATGCCCTCACCTTCCCGATGTATGCCCGGCTGAAGGAAATCGCCGAGGGCGCCGCCGCCGACGACACGCTGAAGGTGCTGGTCATCACCGGCGCCGGCGAGAAGGCCTTCGCCGCCGGGACCGACATCAGCCAATTCTCGAACTTCAAGACGCCCGAGGATGCGCTGGCCTATGAGGAGCGCATCGATGGCGTCCTCGTCGCGCTGGAGGCCTGCCCGAAGCCGACCATCGCCGCGATCGCCGGTGCCGCGACCGGCGGGGGCGCCGCCATCGCCGCGGTCTGCGACATGCGGATTGCCGCGGCCAATGCGCGCATCGGCTTTCCCATCGCCAAGACGCTGGGCAATTGCCTGTCCATGGCCAATTACGGCCGGCTGGCGGCGCTGATCGGCCCGGCCAAGGTGCTGGACCTGATCTATACCGCCCGGCTGATCGAGGCGGAGGAGGCCAAGGCGATCGGCCTGGTCTCCGAGATCCTGCCCGACCACGCCGCGCTGCAGGCCCGCGCCGAGGCCCTGGCGCGGACCATCGCCGGCCATGCCCCGCTGACGCTCCGCGCCACCAAGGAGGCGATGCGCCGGCTGCGGCTCGCCGCCCGCCAGGTCGATGGCGACGACCTGGTGACCATGTGCTTCACCAGCGACGACTTCCGCGAGGGCGTCGCCAGCTTCCTTGCCCGCAAGCCGGCGGTCTGGACCGGGCACTGAGCGGGCGCGCTAAGCCAGGGTGCGCTGAGCGGGGCAACCGGCGTCATCGCTGAACCGAGGGCGGCCGGCAGCGGCCGCTCAGCTGCCGGCGCGGATATACGCACGATGACCCCGCCCCAGGCCTGGCGATCTTCGCGGCATGGGCGGCGGCGCTGCCGTTCACCGGCACCAGTGCGCGGTCGGGTTCCAACGGCAGGACGAAGCCCGGCATCACCGGCGCGGAAGTGCCCTTCACGGCGCCAGCCTGCCCGATGCGACGGCGCCCAACGGGCCTTCCCTGCACGGACCTCGCCGCGCTACCCATGCAGGCCGGCCTCGGCCAGCCAATAACCGGAGGAGACACCCATGTTGCACCGCCGCGGCCTGCTGGCCACACCCCTGGCCTTCCCCGCCATCCGCCATGCCATGGCCCAGGCACCCCACACCCAGGCGCCCCAGGCCCAGGCGTCCTGGTCGCCGACGCGTCCCGTCACGCTGCTGGTCGGCTTCGCTCCCGGCGGCGGCACCGATATCATCGCCCGCCTGCTCGCCCCCGCCATGGGCCAGGCGCTCGGCCAACCCATCGCGGTGGAGAACCGCCCCGGCGCCAGCGGCACCATCGCCGCGCTGGCCGGCACCCGCGCCCCGCCGGATGGCCATACCCTGTACATGAGCACGGTCAGCGCCTCCGCCGTGGTGCCGCCGCAGATGCATCCGCCGCCCTTCGACATTCACCGCGACCAGACGGCGATCTGCCTCGCCGCCACCGTGCCGCTGGTGGCGGTGGTGCCGCTGGCCTCGCCGGCGCGCGACCTGGCTGGGCTGATCGCCCTGGCGCGGGCCAATCCCGGGGGGCTGAATTATTCCTCCTCCGGGGTCGCCACCCAGCAGCATCTGGCGGCGGAGCTGCTCTGCCTGGCGGCCGGCGTGCAGATGACCCATGTGCCCTTCCGCGGCACCGGCCAGGCGGTGAACGAGATCCTCGCCGGACGCATCGACCTGGCGATCGACACCTTCCCCACCTACCTGCCGCAGATCCGTGGCGAGCGGGTCCGCGCGCTGGCCACCACCATGCCCGAGCGGATCGAATGGCTGCCGGACCTGCCGACCGTGGCCGAGACCCGCTTCCCCGGCTTCGACGCCGCGGATTTCGATGCCAATGTCTGGTACATGCTGATGGGCCCGCCCGGCCTGCCGGCGCCGATCCGCGACCGCTGGGCAGCGGTGATGGGTCAGGCGCTCGCCGACCCCACCCTGCGGCCGCGCATCCGGGATGCCGGCTTCATCCCGGGCGGCGGCGACAGCGCGGCGGCGACCGCGCTGCTGGAAAAGGACGCCGCCCGCTACGCCGCGCTGATCGCCCGGGCGAATATCCGCATCGAGTGAGCCGGGCCGCCGCGCCGGTTCACGCCCGGCCGGCAAAAACCTCCCGCAGCCGCTGCCCGGCGAAGGATTGCGCCACCACCGCATCCTGCAGGACCGGCGCTGCGCCGAAGAATTCATGCGTCGCGCCGGGGAAGCTGCGCGCCTCGGTGGCGACGCCGGCCGCCCGCAGCTTGCCGACCAGCCTCTCGCCACCGGTACGCAGCGGATCGATCCCGGCCAGGATGACGGTGCAGCGCGGCAGCCCGGCCAGCGGCGCCACCCGCCCGACATCCATCCTGGGGTCCTGCAGGTCGCTCGGCCCGCGGGTGTAGTTCTGCACGAACCACAGCACCGCCGCCCGGCTGAGCGGCTTGGCGTTCTCCTGCTCGCGCATCGAGGGGGTGGCGGTATCGGTATCCGCCACCGGATAGATCAGCAGCAGATGCGCCGGCCGGGCCTCCGGGCTGGCCCGCAGCGCCATGCCGACGGTCAGCGCGAGGTTGCCGCCGGCGCTTTCGCCCGCCACGGCGATGCGGTTCGGGTCGCCGCCCAGCCGCCGGCTATTGGCCACCAGCCACTGATAGGCCGCGACCGCATCCTCATGCGCCGCCGGGAAGCGGTGCTCCGGCCCCTGCCGATACTGCACCGAGACGACGATCGCCCCGGTCTCCGCCGCCAGCGCCCGGGCCGAGGCGTCATAGGTGTCGAGATCGGCGATCACCCAGCCGCCGCCATGGAAATAGAGGATCATCGGCGCCGCCCCGCCGGCGACGCGCTCGCCATAGACCCGCGCCGGCAAGGGTCCGGCGGCGCCCTGCACCTGGATGTCCTGCACCATCGGCACCGGGCGCGGCGTCACCGGCATGCCGCGCTGGCGCTGCAAGGCCTGCACCGCATCGGCCATGCCCGGCTGCCGCCGCGCTTCCGCCGCCGAGAGCGTCTCCACCGGTTTCGGTCCCAGCGCCGCATAGGCGCGCAACAGCGCCGCCATGTCGCCGGTCGCCTGGCCGGTCGGGTCGGGCAGCCGGTCGATCGGGTTCTGGCAGGCCGCCAAGCCAAGCAGGGATCCGGCGAAGCCGCGACGGGACCATGGGTGGGACAATATCACGGGTTGTTTCTCCGGTTGTTCCGCCGCAACGCCCTGGCGCATGGCGCGGTTGCGCGATGGCGGCCTGGGTGGTGGCCTGGGTTGATGGCGGCCTGGCTGGGGCCTCGCGCCTGCCGCCTGTGCGGTGCAGCATGGCGATGCTTCCCGCCGGAGACCCCCATGCATCGCCGCTCCCTGCTTCTCGCCCCGCTACTAGCCCCGCTGGTCGCGGCTCCCGCGCTGCTTTGCCCTGCCCTGATGCGCCCGGCCCTGGCCCAAGGCCTCCCCACACAGGGGTTTCCCACCCGGCCGGTCCGGCTGGTGGTGCCCTTCGCCGCCGGCGGCATCATCGACGTGGTCGCCCGCATCCTGGCCGAGCCCATGGCCCGGCGCCTCGGTCAGCCGGTGGTGGTCGAGAACCTGCCCGGCGCCGGCTCCACCATCGGTGCCCGGGCCGTCGCCCGCGCCGCGCCGGATGGCCATACGCTGCTGCTGAGCGGCGCCGCCCATGCGGTGATCCAGGTGCTCTACCCGGATCTCGGCTTCGACCCGCTGGCGGATTTCGCCCCGGTGGCGCTGCTCGGCGACCAGCCCTTCGTGGTCGCGGTGCATCCCGGCGTGCCGGCGACCGACGTTCCCGGCCTGCTCGCCTGGCTGAAGTCGAAGGGCGACGCGGTCAATTTCGCCACCACCGGTATCGGTGCCGCCTCGCACCTCGCCGCGGAACTGCTGAAGTCGCTCGCCGGCGTCGAATTCACCGTGGTCACCTATCGCGGCACCCCGCAGGCGGTCACCGACCTGCTGGCCGGGCGAGCCGACCTGATGATCGACAGCCAGACGCTGCTGGCGCCCATGGCGCGGGAGGGCAAGATCCGGGCGCTGGCGGTCACCACCGCGCATCGTTCCCGCCTGCTGCCCGAGCTGCCGACCCTGG
>JAQGIA010000027.1 GCA_028291445.1 Belnapia sp. | reverse complement strand
CTGTAGAGCAGCAGCCCTACCAGCAGGCCGGTCAACAGCAGGGTGAAGAAGCCGCCCAGCAGCAAGGCGGCGATGCCATGGCCGCTCATCTCGGTGCCGGCGACCGCGGTCCAGCCCCGCCAGGCGGCATGAACGGCGAGGCCGAGCAGCAACAGGGCCGGCAGCAGCAGCAGGGCGCGTCGCATGGCGTGGCTCTCCCCGTGATCGATCCAGCGGCATGGAGATGGGGCGGGGCGCGCCGCCCGCCAAGCCTCAGCCCAGCACGGCCGGCACCGCCGCATGAAACGCCCGCCGTTCGGCCGGCCGATCGACTCCATAGGCTGCCGCATGAGGCGGCTGCGGCCAGCGGCCAGCGGCCAACGGAAACGGTGACGATGACCACCCCGGCCGCCCGTTCGATGAACAACGACTGGCCGGCGAAGCCCACCGCCACCATCGCGCCGCCGGCATCGACCCACCAGCTATAGCCATATGTGGCGGGCTTCCGCCAAGCTCATCGCAAGGGCTTATCCGGCGCCGCCGAGCGGCAGCCGCTCGGCGATCAGGAAGGGCGCGCCCGCCTTGGCCTGGGTGAACAGCACCAGCTCGGTCACCCGGCGCGGCATGGCCGGGGCCTCGCCGAGGAAATCGACCACGGCCGGCAGCACCACCGCCTTCTCCGCGGCGCTCAGCCGGCGGGTCAGGGTAACGTGGAAGCGCCATTCCTCCAGCACGTGCGGATAGCCGAAGCGCGTCAGCAGCGCCTCCTGCCGGGGGGTGAGGCCATGCCGGCGGCGGCGGGCCAGCTCGGCCTCGGGGGCCGGGGCGCGGCAGCCATCCAGCGTCTCGACGCAGGCATCGGCCAGGGCGTGCATCGCCGGGCAGGGCGCCGTCTCGCGCAGCGCCAGGAAGCCGTCCAGATCCTGCACCGCCAGCGGCGGCAGGTCGAAGGGGGCGGTGCGGTCGGCCAGCGCCTCGGCGGCGCGGATCGCCTCCACCCAGCTCACCGCCAGGCGGAAGGGCGGTTTCAGCGTCGCGTGCAGCCCGTAGCCGCGCGGATCGGCGGTGAGTTCGGCGAGGTCGACCCCGGCCACCTCGGGTTGCCGCTGCGGCGCCCCGGTCTCGGCATCGCGGCCGAGCCAGGTGGAGCCGAGGCGGTGCAGCGGGTCGTCATAGGCGGGCGCCCAATACAGGGCGAGCCGGGCCTCGGGAGCTGGGGCGCCGATCATCCGAAGACCACCAGGGGAGCCACCAGGAGAGACAGGATCATCGGGCATTCCAGGCGCCCGGGGCGGGGCCGGCGCCGATTATGCCACGCGCGAGCCGGCACGCCAGACCTCGCGCACCACGGGCAGGCCGGCATGCGGCGTGACCCGGACGAGATCCGCCCGCAGCCCTGGCGCGAGCCGGCCCCGGTCCGCCAGCCGGGCCATCCGGGCCGGGCGGTCGGTGATCATGGCGATGGCGGCGGGCAGGCCGAGGCCGGCCGTGGCGGCGGCGGTGAAGGCCGCCTCGATCAGCGCGGCGGGGACGTAGTCGCTGGCCAGCGCATCCACCGCGCCGGCCGCGATAAGGTCGGTCACCGCCACATTGCCGGAATGGCTGCCGCCACGGACGATGTTGGGGGCGCCGGCGATGACCTCCACGCCGATCTCCCGCGCTGCCTGGGCAGCGGCGAGCGTCACCGGGAATTCGCTGATGCGGATGCCGTCGCGGGCATTGCGGGCGACCTCGGCGATCTCGTCGTCGTCGTGGCTGGCCAGCGGCAGGTCGCGGTGGGCCAGGCGGTCCAGCAGCCAGCGGCGCTGCGGCTCGCGCAGCCGGGCACGGCGTTCCAGCAATTCCTCGATGCGCTGGTCCACCGCGGCATCGCTCATCTGCTGCTGCTTCTGCCGCAGCACCCGGTAGCGGGCCATGTCGCGGTACTGGCCGATGCCGGGCGAGTGGTCCATCAGGCTGACCATGCGGACCAGCGGATGCTCGGCGACCGATTCGACCGAGGCGACCATGTCGACCGCCGGCAGCTCGCAGCGGAGATGCAGGAAATGGTCGGATTTCAGCAGCCCGGTCGGCACCAGGGCAGTGAGGTCGGCGACGCCCTCGCGGAAGGTCTGCACCCGGCCGGGGTCGAAGCCGAGGTCGCCGAGGCAGAGCGCGTCGAAGACGGTGGTGACGCCGGCCGCGGCGCATTGCGCATCATGCGCCAGCAGGGCGGAGCGGCTGGGCCAGCGGGCATTGGCGCGGGGCTGCACCTGGCGTTCCAGGTTGTCGGTATGGACGTCGACCACCCCGGGGATGAGGTGGTCGCCGCCGCAGTCGATGGCGCCGGGGCGGCTGCTGCGGCCGGGCTGGAGCTCGGCGATCAACCCGTCGCGCAGCACCATTGTGCCGGCGACGACGGCATCGGGCAGGACCAGCAGGGCGTTGGTGAGGATGGTCTCGGACATCAGGCGGCAGCCGTTTCGGCCAAGGGAGCGGCCAGGGGGGCGGCCAAGGGGGCGGCCAGAGGGGCGGAGTAGGGCATGGGAAGGACCTCGAACAGGCGGTCGGCGACGCGGTCGCGGACCTCGGTATCATGGAAGATGCCGATGATGGCGGTGCCGGCGGCCTTCGCCGCGGCGATCAGGCCGATGACGACCTCGCGGTTGGCGGCATCGAGGCTGGCGGTCGGCTCGTCCAGCAA
>JAQGIA010000244.1 GCA_028291445.1 Belnapia sp. | reverse complement strand
CCCCGCCGTGCCGGCCGATGCGCCGCGGCCTGCCCCCCGGGCGCGTCCGGGCGCGGTTCAACCCCAGCCGGCGCAAACCCAGGAGGAGGCGGCACCCGAGGCCGGCCGTGGCTTCGTCACGGATGCCCGATCCCGCTGCCGGGTCTGGGTGCCCGACCTGCTGCCCGGCGAGACCATCGAGTGGTCCGGCGCCTGCCGCAACGGGATGGCCAATGGCAGCGGCGAGCTGCTGCGCCGGGCCGGCGAGATCGTGGTCAGCCTGGTTCGCGGGCAGTTCACCGATGGGCGCGTCACCGGCCCGGCGACCGTCGCGCTGGCGGGCGGCGCCTATCTGGAGGCCGAATTCACCGCCGGGCAGGCCAGCACCGGCACGATCCGCTTCGGCGATGCCAGCACCTACCAGGGCGCCATCCGCAATTTCCTGCCGCATGGCCGTGGCTCGCGGTCCTGGCCGCGCGGGCCGGAATATGATGGGAATTGGGTGAATGGCATCCGCTCCGGCGATGGCCGCCAGCAGGATGGCTTCGGCATCTATACCGGCCAGTGGCGCGACGACAAACGCAGCGGCCAGGGCACCCAGATCTACCTCAGCGGCGACCGCTACGAGGGCGAATGGCGGGACGGCCAGCGCAATGGCCAGGGGCGGATGCATTGGTCGGGCGGCCTCTACGAAGGCGAGTGGCGCAACGACCGCCGCAACGGCCAGGGCATGGAGAGCTACCGCAACGGCAGCCGCTACGTCGGCCAATTCGTGGATGACCTGCCGAGCGGCGCCGGCGCGATGATCCCGCCGGAGGGCAAGCGCCAGGATGGCCAGGTGGTGGGCGGCTGCTTCACCACCGAGGGCAGGACCTATCGGATCCTGCCAGGGCCGGGCGCCTGCTGACCGGCTGGAGCGCGATCGTCCGCGGCGGCATCACCGAAGGGCGCGGGTCATGCGCCAGCCGACTGCGTCAGCGGCGATGCCGGGGGGCGATGTGTTCGAGCCACATATAGGCCCCGAGATGCATCTCGTCCGGGCCGGGTGCGGGCATCGGCTGTTCCAGCTGCGCGATCTTCTGCGGCTCGCTGCCGTTCAGTGGCTGCGGCGCCATGGCCATGGAGGCGGCGACGGCACCGGATACCACCAGCAAGCAAGCCAATCTGTGGCGAATCATGATCCTGCGGCCCTTGGTACGACATGGCCCACCGTGGCGATGGTGGGCGGCTTCGGTGATGTAGATGGCGGATGTTGCGGCGGCATGCCAACAGCGTCGGTGGATGGCAGGTATCCATCGGGTGGATGGCTGAAGCGCCGGTGGCGGCCGGTCGCCGGATCTCCCCGGGGTCGAAGCCTTGCGATGTGCGGCCATGCCGGATCCCGATGTGATAGCCTCCCGGCAGGACCAGAGGAGATGCGACGATGACCGACGCCAAGCTCGCGCCCAACCTGCCGGAATGGATGCAGGAACACGCCAAGCGCTACATCGCCAGCGGCGGCACCGAGGGCCATATGTACACGGTCACCCCGGCCGGCTACCCGGAGATGACCGTGCCATCCCTGCTGCTGACGACCACCGGGCGGAAGTCCGGCGATCGGTTCATCTTCCCGCTGTTCTACGGGATGACCGGCGACAGCTATATCGTGGTGGCGTCGAAGGGCGGCGCGCCGGAGCATCCCGGCTGGTACCGCAACCTCCTCGCCGATCCGACTGTCGAGGTGCAGGCCGGCACGGTGCGGACCAAGGCGCGGGCACGGACCGCCACGGGCGAGGAGCGTGCCCGGCTTTGGGACGTGGCCGTCAAATTCTGGCCGCCTTATGCCGACTACAAGCTGAAGACCGAGCGCGAGATCCCGGTGGTGGTGCTCGATCCGATAGCCTGAAGCATGATCGCTTGAGGCGGCGGCAGCGAAAGACCGAATCATGCGGCCGGACAACAGGCCGGACCGCGATCGGTGCTTCCGCCGGTGCCGATCACGGTCCGGCACTCCGCCCTACACCACGGTTCCGGCCGGATGCACCGGCGGGGCCGTGGTGGCTGGCGCTGCGGGCGAACGCCGCGCCATCGTCCGCGCCACCACATAGAACAGCGGCGTGAACAGCAGCCCGAACAGCGTCACGCCGAGCATGCCGTAGAACACCGCGACACCCAGGCTCTGCCGCATCTCCGCCCCGGCGCCGGTCGCCACGGTCAGCGGCAGCACGCCGAGGATGAAGGCGAGGCTGGTCATCAGGATGGGCCGCAGCCGGGTCTGTGCCGCCGCCGCGGCGGCTTCCCACCGGGTGGCGCCGTCCTGTTCCGCCGCACGGGCGAATTCGACGATCAGGATGGCGTTCTTCGCCGCCAGCCCGACCAGCACCACCAGCCCGACCTGCACCAGCACGTTGTTGTCGAGCCCGGCATGGGTCACGCCCAGCAGCGCCGCCAGCACCGACATCGGGGCGATCATCACCACGGCCAGCGGCAGCAGCCAGCTTTCGTACATCGCCGCCAGCACCAGGAAGACGAAGACCACCGCCATGCCGAAGGCGATCGGCGCGGTATTGCCGGCGATGCGCTCCTGCAGGGCCAGCTCGGTCCATTCGTAGCTGAAGCCGTCCGGCAGCGTGGTCCGCAACACCTCCTCCATCGCCGCGATGGCCTGGCCGGTCGAGATGCCGGGCAGCGCCGCGCCCTGCACCTCGGCGGCGGGGAACAGGTTGTAGCGCGGCACGCGATAGGGGCCGGAGGTCTCGTGGAAGGTGGCGAGGCTGCCGAGCGGCACCATCCCGCCGCTGTCGGTCCGGGTGCGCAGCTGGGCGATGTCCTCGATCCCCATGCGGTGCTGCATGTCGGCCTGCGCCGTCACCCGCCAGGTGCGGCCCAGCAGGTTGAAGTCGTTGACGAAGGCCGAGCCCATGTAGATCGCCATCGCCTCATGCACGCGGGAGATCGGCACGCCCAGCATCTCGGCCCGGGTGCGGTCGATATCGGCGCGGATCTGCGGCGTGGCGGTATTGAACAGGCTGAAGGCGAAGGCGATGCCCGGGGCGCCATTGGCCTTGGCCAGCACCTGGTGGGTCGCCTGCTCCAGCGCCTGCGGGCCACGCCCGGCGCGGTCCTGTATCATCAGCTTGAAGCCGCCGCCGGTGCCGATGCCGGGCACCGGCGGCGGCGGGATCACCAGCACCTGGGCATCCGGGTCGCCGCTCAGGCGCCGCTGGAGGTCGGCCAGGATGCGGTTGCCGGTCAGCCCCTGCGGCGCGCGTTCCTCGAAGGGCTTGAGCCCGGCGAAGACCACGCCGGTATTCGGCGCATTGGTGAAGGTGGCGCCGTCGAAGCCGACGAAGGCGACGGCATCGGCCACGCCGGGTGTCGCCACGATCTGCTCCGAGGCGCGACGGATCACCGCATCCGTCCGGCTCAGGCTGGCGCCCGGCGGCAGCTGGAAGGCGGCGATGAAGTAGCCGCGGTCGAGCGGCGGGATCAGCCCGGTCGGCGTGGTCAGCACGCGATGCCCGGTCAGCCCCAGCAGCCCGGCATAGAGCACCAGCAGGATGACCGGCAGCCGCACCAGCCGCCGGGTCAGCCCGCCGTAGCCGAAGGACAGCCGCTCGAACAGCCAGTTGAAGCCGCGGAAGAACAGCCCGATCGGCGCCAGCAGCCGGTTGCGCGAGGGAGCATGGCCATGCGGCTTCAGCAGCAGCGCCGCCAGCGCCGGGGACAGGGTCAGCGAGACCACCGCCGAGAGCAGGGTGGCGACCGAGATCGTCACGGCGAACTGGCGGTAGAAGGCGCCGGAGATGCCGCTGATGAAGGCGGTGGGGACGAAGACCGCGACCAGCACCAGGGCGATGGCGATCAACGCGAAGCCGACCTCGTCCATGGTGCGGCGGGCGGCCTCCAGCGGGGAAAGCCCCAGCGCCATGTGGCGCTCGGCATTCTCCACCACGACGATGGCGTCGTCGACCACGATGCCGATGGCGAGGATCAGCCCGAACATGGTCAGCGTGTTGAGCGTGAAGCCCAGCGCCAGCAGCACGCCGAAGGTGCCGATGATCGAGACCGGGATGGCCAGCAGCGGGATCAGCGCGGCGCGCCAGTTCTGCAGGAACAGGATCACCACCAGCACCACCAGCAGCACCGCCTCGGCGAAGGTATGCAGCACGGCTTCCATGCTCTGCGCGATGAAGCGCGTCGGGTCGTAGACCACCGACCAGCCGATGCCGGTGGGGAAGGTGGTGGCGGCATCCTCCATGGTGGCGCGGACGGCGGCGGCGGTTTCCAGCGCATTGCTGCCGGGGCGCTGGAAGATGACGATGGCGGTCGCCACCTGGTTGTTCAGCAGCGCGTTGATCGTGTAGTCGGCGGCGCCGATCTCGGTCCGCGCCACGTCGCGCAGCCGCACTGGGGCACCGCCGGTGCCGGTCGCCACCACCTGCTCGTCGAACTGCTCGGGCGAGGTGAGGCGGCCGAGCGCCTGCACGCTGGTCTCGAAGGCGCCCGCCCCGGCGGCCCGGGGGGCCTGGCCGATGGCGCCGGCGGCGACCTGGGCATTGGCCCGCTGCAACGCCTGCACCACCTCGCCGGGGGCGAGGCCGCGCGCGGCGACCCGGTCGGGGTCCAGCCAGACCCGCATGGCATAGTCCCGCGCGCCGAAGATCTGGGCGTCGCCGATGCCGTCGATCCGGGTCAGCCGGTCCTTGATCGCCAGGGTGGCGAAGTTGGAGACGTATTCCGGGCTGCGGCTGGCATCGGGCGAGGTCATGTGCACGACCATCAGCAGGTCGGGCGAGGCCTTCTTCACCGTGATGCCGAGGCGGCGGACCTCCTCCGGCAGCCGCGGCTCGGCGATGGCGACGCGGTTCTGCACCAGCACCTGCGCCTGGTCCACGTTGACGCCCTGGCGGAAGACCACGCTGACCGCGAGCCGCCCGTCGCCGGTGGACTGGGAGGACAGGTAGAGCATGCCGTCCACCCCGTTCACCTCCTGCTCGATCGGGCCGGCGACGGTCTGGGCGATGGTCTCGGCCGAGGCGCCGGGATAGAGCGCCGTCACCTGCACGGTGGGCGGGGCGATATCCGGGTATTCCCCCACCGGCAGGCGGAAGGCGGCGATGGCGCCGACCAGAGTGATGGCGATGGAGATGACCGCCGCGAAGACCGGGCGGTCGATGAAGAAGCGGGCGAGGCGCATGGCGCGGGTGTCCTGAAGGAGGTGCGGCTCAGGCTTCGGTCATTGATTGGAGGCGAGGGGCCCGGATGCCGGCGAGCCCGACGCGAGCGGGCCGGTGCCGATGCGGCCCTGTTCCGCGGTCACGCGGGAACCCGGCCGGGCGCGATGCAGCCCGCCGATGATCACCTGATCCTCCACTGCGAGGCCGGAGCGCACGACGCGCAGGCCATCGACCAGGGCGCCGAGCTGGACCGTACGCGGCGCCACGGTGCCGTCCGGCGCCACGACCATGACCATCCGGCCGGACTGGTCGGCGACGACCGCGGTATCCGGCACCATCAGCGCCTGCGCATCCCCGACCAGCAGCCGCAGCCGGGCGAAGCTGCCGGGGGTGAGGAGCAGGTCCGGGTTGGCCACCACGGCGCGGCCACGGATGGTGCCGCTGCGGGTGTCGAAGGTGCTGTCGACGAAATTCAGCCGGCCGGGATGGCTGAACTCGGTCTCGTCCAACAGGCGAAGCTGCACCTGCGCCCCGGCTTCGGCGCCGGCCGCATCGCCCTTGGGGCGAAAGCCGCCGTTCGCCGCCCGGGCATAGCGCAGGTACTGCGCCTCGCTGGCATCGAAGCTGACATAGACCGGGTCGAGCGCGACCAGCGTGGTCAGCAGGGTGGTACCCTGCTGCACAAGGTTGCCGGCATCGACCCGGCGGTCGCTGACGCGGCCGGGACGGGGGGCACGGATCTCGGAGAATTCCAGGTCGAGCTCCGCTTGGTGCAGCGCGGCCCGGGCGGCGCCGAGGCCGGCCTGGGCCTCCCGCAGGCTGCTCCGCCGCGTGTCCATCTCGGATTCCGGGGCGAAGCGCTGGGCCACCAGGGGCGCGTAGCGCTGCACCTGCTGTTCTGCCAGAGTCAGCCGGGCCTCGTTACGGGCGACTTCCGCCCGGGCGCTGTCGACCGCGATCCGGAAGGGGCGCTGGTCGAGGGTGAACAGCAGGTCGCCGCTGCGCACCAGCGCGCCATCCTGGAAATGCACCTCGGTGACCTGGCCGGAGACGCGGGGGCGGATTTCGACCCGGGCGGAGGGCTCGATGCGCCCGGTATGCTCGTCCCACTGGGTGACCGAGCGGGCCAGCGGGGCAGCGACGGTCACCGAGGGGGTCGGCGGGGCGCCCTGGGCGGCGGCGGGCGGGGCCAGGGTCGTGCCGGCCGCGAGGGCGACCGCGGCGACGCTCGGCAAGGCACGGTTTAGCCAATCCAACCAATGGCTTCCGCTATTTTGGCCAACGGGGGCCTTGTGCGGGTGGGGGGACATGCCAATCTCCAGGGCCGAATGATACCGACCGGTTCGTCCTTAAGTAAGTGACCGGTCAGTACCATCAAGATGCCTTCTTTGCCGCAACGCACAATTCTGCACCCGAGAGGAGCGACGCCCACCATGTCCAATGCCACGGCCGACCGGCCCAAGGCTGCCGAGCGCATCCAGGCCGCGGCCAAGGATCTGTTCTACCGCCATGGCATCCGGGCGACCGGCGTCGAGGAGGTCTGCCGCGTGGCCGAGGCGACGAAGATGAGCCTCTACCGGACCTATTCGAGCAAGGATGCGTTGGTCGCGGCCATTCTCTGCGAGGATTCGGCCGGCTACGACGCCTGGTTCGCCGAGGTCACCGCGCCGCATCCGGCCCCGGCGGCCAAGCTCCGCGCCCTGCTGGCGGCGGTGGCGGCGAAGCTGGCCATGCCGGACTACCGGGGCTGCCCGCTGCTGCTGGCCCAGGCGGAATTTCCCGATCCGGAGCATCCGACGCATCGGCTGGTCGCCAGGCACAAGGCGCATATGCGGACGGGGCTGACGGAATTGGCGCGGCAGGCCGGTGCGGCCGATCCCGCGCTGCTGGGCGATACGCTGGCCCTGCTGTTCGATGGGGCCTGGGCGTCACTGCCCTATCTCGGCGCGGCCCGCGCGGGCGAGGTGCTGCGGCAGGGTGCCGAGGCGGTCTTGGCGAATCTATTGCCCCCCGTGCCGCCGGTCACGACAGCCGGGTGAAGACCAGGATCATCGGTCCGCCGGCGCCGCGCCTGCCGGCCCGTACTGCCTTCCTAGCCCGGTATTCTAATGTTCCGGCGAGATCCCGGCAGTGGCAGGCAGCGCCTTCCTAGACCTTGGCGCCCTCGATCAGCCCGCCGAAGCGTTCCCAGGTGGTCCCGGTCCATTTCTGCAACTGCATCTGCCGGATCGGATGGAAGTTATCCGGCGCGGTGTTCACCAGGATGCCGGGGATCAGCGTCGGCACTTCCAGCGCATGGAGGCTGGCCGCCTGGCGCATGATGTTCTCGCGGGCGAAGTTGCCGTCGCATTGCTTCAGCACCTGCATCAGCGTGCTGACGACGCCGAAGGCGAAGGGGAAGCTGCCGTCCTTCATGTCCCCGTCGGGGATGTACTTCGCCATGAAGGCGCGCCACTGGTTCATCCCGGCGTCGTTCGCCCAGCCCGGATCGGTCGGGTCCTTGAGATAGGCGGAGGTGATGATGCCGACGCCGCGTTCCGGCCCGGCCGGCTCCATCACCGTGCCGACGCTGATCGAGACGTTGGTGAGGTAGTGCAGCGGCTTCCAGCCCACCTCGGCGACGCGGCGGATGGTCTGCGCCGCGAATTTCGGCGTGGTCGCGGTCAGCAGCACATCGGCGCCGCTGCCCTGGAGCGAGACGATCTGGCTATCCACGGTCGGGTCGGTCGCCTCGTGCGAGATGGCCTTCACCACGCTGTCGAAGCGGGGGCCGAGGATATCGCGGACGCCGGTGACGTAGTCCTTGCCGAAGTCGTCGTTCTGGTACAGCAGCGCGAGCCTGGCGTTCGGCTTCTGCTCCAGCATGTGCTTGGTGTAGATCTGCGCCTCGGTGCGGTAGCTGGGCTGCCAGCCGATGGTCCAGGGCGTGTCCTGGTAGCTGCCCCATTTGTCGGCGCCGGTGGACAGGAACAGGTGCGGCACCTTGCGCTGGTTCACGTAGCGCAGGATGGCGCTGTTGCTGGCGGTGCCGAGCGTGTTGAACAGGAAGGCGACGCGATCCTGTTCCACCAGCCGGCGCACCTGCTCCACCGTCTTGGGCGGGCTGTAGCCGTCGTCGTAGGTGATGAAATTGACCTTGCGGCCGGCGATGCCACCCTGGTCGTTCACCATGCGGAAGAAGGCCTGATGCGAGCGGCCGATGCTGCCATAGGCGCTGGCGGGTCCGCTGTAGGGCATGGTGTTGCCGATGCGGATCTCGCTGGCGGTGACGCCGGGAAGGTCCTGGGCACGGGCTACGGCAGGCATGGCCAAGGCGCTGGCCAGCAGCATCCGACGGTTCAGCATCGTTGTTGTCCTCCCTTTGGCGGTGACGGCCCGGCTACACTTTGGCGCCTACACTTGATGCCTACGCTGGGGCGCCTACACCTTGGCGCCCTCGATCACGCCACCGAAGCGCACCCAGGACTTGCCGTCCCAGCGCTGCAGCTGCATCTGGCGGATGGGGTGGTAATCGGTCGGGCTGGTGCTGACCTTCACGCCGGGCAGCAAGGTGCCGATCTCGAGCGGGGCGATGTTCGTCGCCTGCTTCATGATGTTGTCGCGTGAGAAATTGGTGCCGCATTGGCGCAGCACCTGGATCATCGTGCTGCCGGCGCCATAGGCATAGGTGTAGTTGTTGTCGCCCAGCTCGCCGTCCGGGATGTAGCGCCGCATGAAGTCGCGCCACTCGTTCATCCCCGCATCATCGGCCCAGCTCGGGTCCGACTGGTCCTTGCGGTAGTCCGAGGTGATGAGGCCGACGCCCTTCTCGACCCCGGCCGGCTGCATGACGATGGCGCCGGAGACCGAGACGTTGGTCATGAACATCATCGGCTTCCAGCCGATGTCGAAGACCTTGCGGATGGCCTGGGAGGCGAAGCGCGGGATGATGCCGCAGATCAGCACGTCGCAGCCGGCGGATTGCAGGGTGACGATCTGGCTGTCGATGGTGGCATCCGTCGCCTCGTGCGAGACCAGCTTCACCAGGGCGTCGAAGCGCGGGCCGAGCACGTCGCGCACCCCGTTGACGTAGTCCTTGCCGAAGTCGTCGTTCTGGTACAGCAGGCCGATCTTCGCCGCCGGCTTCTGGTCGAGGACGTATTTGGC
>JAQGIA010000243.1 GCA_028291445.1 Belnapia sp. | reverse complement strand
AGTCGGTCATCAGCCGCCGGGTCAGCTCGCCGGGGGTAAAGCCGATCCCGGCGATCTCCCGCACCGGGGTCACCTCGGCCGCGGTGCCGGCGAGGAAGACCTCGGAGGCATCCTTCATCTCTTCCGGCTTGATGGTGCGCTCGACCACCTTGATCTGCTGGTGGCGGGCGAGGCCCATGACGGTGCGGCGGGTGATGCCGTCGAGGAAGCAGACCGGGGTCGGCGTATGCAGCTCGCCGCCCATGTTGAAGAAGATATTGGCCCCGGTCGCCTCGGCCACGTCGCCCTTGTAGTCGAGCATCAGCGCATCGTCGTAGCCCTCGTCGGCCGCGGCATGCTTGCTCATGGTCCCGATCATGTAGAGCCCGGCGGCCTTGGAGGCGGTCGGCGCGGTATCGGGGGCCGGGCGCTTCCACTTGGCCATGCCGAGGCGCACGCCGGTCATCCGCTGCTCGACGCCGAAATAGGCGCCCCATTCCCAGGCGGCGATCGCCAGGTGGATCGTCGTGCCGCGCGCGGCGACGCTCATCTCCTCCGAGCCACGCCAGGCGATGGGGCGGACATAGGCATCGGTGAAGCCATTCTTCTCGACCGTCGCCTGGCAGGCGGCATCGATCTGCTCGACGGTCCAGGGGATGTCGAAGCCGAGGATCCTCGCCGAGGCGATCAGCCGCTCGCTATGCGCCCGCAGCTTGAAGATATTCCCCGAATAGGCCCTCTCGCCCTCGAACACCGCGCTGGCATAGTGCAGTCCATGGGACAGTACATGCAGCTGGGCGCCGCGCCAGGGAACGAAGGCCCCGTCCCACCAGATCCAGCCATCCCGGTCGTCGTAAGGAACTAGCGTCATAATGGCTCACTCCCGCAATATCGTTGCTTCCAGCCGGACCAAACTAGAATGGTTGGAAAAAATGTGTCAAGATTACTGACCCAATAACACCTGGGGGCCTCGCATGTCAGCCATGCCCGAACCGACTGATGGCCGCCCCGCCGCGGAGGCCGGCACCCCCACCGCCGCCCCCGTCGGCGCCGGCCGCAACCTGCTGTTCCTGCGCGAGGAGGAGTTGCGCCTCGCCCAGGACCTGCTGTTCTTCGGCTATCGCGACTTCACCGCCGGCGCCGATGCCATCCTGGCCGAGCTGGAGATGGGCCGGGCGCATCACCGCGTGCTGCATTTCGTCGGCCGCCGGCCAGGCATCACCGTGGGCGACCTGCTCGGCATCCTGGCCATCACCAAGCAATCGCTCGGCCGGGTGCTGACACCGCTGGTGGATGAGGGCTATGTGCTGCAATCGACCGGCCGCAACGACCGCCGCCAGCGGCTGCTCTCGCTGACGCCGAAGGGCGAGGCGCTGGAGCGCCGGCTGTTCGAGCGCCAGCGCGAATGGGTGATGCGGGCCTATCGGGAAGCCGGGCCGGTGGCCGTCGAGGGCTTCCGCCGGGTGATGCGCGGGCTGATGGGGCCGGATGCCCGGGCCCAGCTCGAACGGCTGGAACAGGCCCCGGACCGCCCAATGGCGCTGCGCTCCTCGCCCGGCCGCGCCACTTCCCCGGAACGCCCCACTTCCCCTGAGCCACGCGGCCCCACACATCTCGCACGCAACGGTTGAACCACGCGAAGCCCAGAGGAAGCCGAGATCATGCCCGCCGAGGCCGCCACCCTTGTCGACAATGCCCATCTGCTGGTGGTGGACGATGACGCACGGCTGCGCGCCCTGCTGCAGCGCTTCCTCGCCGAGCAGGGCTTCCGCGTCAGCATCGCCGCCGATGCCGCCGCCGCCCGCGCCCAGCTCGCCGCCGTCGCCTTCGACCTGCTGGTGCTCGACGTGATGATGCCCGGCGAAACCGGCCTCGAACTGGTCGAGACGCTGCGGCGCGCCGGCAACGACGTCCCCGTGCTGATGCTGACCGCGCGCGGCGGGCCGGACGACCGCGTCGCCGGCTTCGAGATGGGCGCCGACGACTACCTCGGGAAGCCTTTCGACCCGCGCGAGCTGGCGCTCCGCATCCGCACCATCCTGCGCCGCGCCGCGCCGCCGCAGCAGCCGCTGCTGGCCGCGCCGGTGCAGCTCGGCATGCGCTGGTTCGACGCCGAACGATCCGAGCTGCGCGGCCCGGACGGCACCATCCGGCTGACCGGCGGGGAGGCCGCGCTGCTCGCCGCCCTGGCCCGCCGCAGCGGCGAGGTGCTGAGCCGCGAGGAGATCGGCACCGCCCTCGGCACGCCGGAGGCCGGCGAGCGGGCGATCGACGTCCAGGTTACCCGGCTCCGCCGCAAGATCGAGCCCGACCCGCGCGAGCCGCGCTTCCTGCATACCGTCCGCCACCGCGGCTACGTGCTGCGGCCCGGCCCCTGAGGATGTCCCGGCTGGGCCAATCCGCCCGGGATTCTTCCCCGGGGAGTGCGCTCCCACGCGCCCTTTCCCCAAAGGGCGTGGCCCGACGGCTGGTGCCCGGCTGGCTGGGCGCCGGGCTGCGCCGGCTGCTGCCGCGCTCGCTGCTGGCGCGGTCGGTGCTGATCATCCTGGTGCCCATGCTGATCCTGCAGGCGGTGGCGCTGCAGCTGTTCTACGGCGGGCATCTCGACGTGATCTCCCGCCGGCTGACCGGCGGCGTCGCCGGCGACGTGGCCTTCGTCGCCGAGCTGCTGCGACGCGAGGGCGCCGAGGATCAATCCTGGATCTTCCGCGAGGCCTCCTGGCGGCTCGACCTCAACTTCGCCTTCGAACGCGGCGGGCAGATCCCGCCCGGCATGCGCCGCGCCACCATGACGCTGCTGCCGCTGGAGCAGGACCTCAACAATGCCCTGGGCGAGCGGCTGCGCGCCCGGTTCGACACCGACTGGCAGTCCGACCCGCGCAGCGTCATCATCCGGGTGCAGCTGCCGGATGGCGTGCTGCACGTGGAGGCCCCGCGCAAGCGGCTGTTCACCACCACGCTCTATCTCTTCGTCATCTGGCTGGTCGGCTCGGCGCTGCTGCTTTCGGGCGTCGCGGTGCTGTTCATGAAGAACCAGGTCCGCGCCATCCGCCGGCTGGCCGGCGCGGCGGAGGCCTTCGGCCTGGGGCGCGACGTCGGCGCCATCAAGCCCGAGGGCGCCAGCGAGGTCCGCCAGGCCGCCGCCGCATTCAACCGCATGCGCGAGCGGATCAGCCGCTTCGTCGGCCAGCGGACCGAGATGCTGGCCGGCATCAGCCACGACCTCCGCACCCCCCTCACCCGCATGCGCCTCGCCATCACCATGCTGCCGCGCGCGGCCGAGACCGAGGAGGATATCGCCGCCCTCACCCAGGACATGGAGGAGATGGAGCGGATGATCGCCGCCTATCTCACCTTCGCCCGCGGCGAGGGCACCGAGCAGACCCGCCCGGCCGATCTGGTCGCGCTGGTGCAGGATGTGGCCGCCAAGGCGAGGCGGTCCGGCGCGGCGATCGACGTGGCGGCGCCCGGCAGCCTGGAAATGCCGTTGCGGCCGGATGCGGTCCGCCGCTGCCTCGGCAATCTGGTCGACAATGCCAAGCGGCATGCGCAGCGGATCGCCGTCGTGGTGGATACGGTGCCGCGCGACGACCTCGCCGGGCCCCCGCTGGCAAGATCGGGCGGCGACGGCGACAGCGGGCTCTGGGCCCAGGTGACGGTGGACGACGACGGGCCGGGCATTCCGGCCGGGGAACGCGAGGGCGCCTTCCGTCCCTTCAGCAGCGGCTCACCCGATGGGACCGGGCTTGGCCTCGCCATCGCCCGGGACATCGTCCGGGCGCATGGTGGGGATATCACCCTGGAGGAAAGCCCGCTCGGTGGCCTCCGGGCGCGGCTGCGCCTACCGGTCTGAAGCGCTGAGCCCGGCATGCGCCGCGACCAGCGCATCCGCCGCCGCCTGCATCGCCGCCAGCGTCTTATCCGCGGCCCGCACCGAGGCGGCATCGGGATGCTCGAGATCCTCGAGCATCGCCGCGGTATCGACCACGCCGGCCAGCATCTCGTCGCGCAGCTCCTCGATCACCTGCCGCGCCGCCTCGCGCTGCTCCTCGCCGCCGCCTTCCAGCAGCCCGGCGACGATCGCCTCCACCTCGCGCTGCATGCGCGCGGGTGCCGCGCCACGGCCGACCAGATCGGCGATGCGCGCCATGGCAAGCTTGCCCGGCGCCTTGGGCTTCGGCGCCTGTGCCCGTTTGGCCAAATCGGAATTCCTTGTGCTGGCCGTTGAGTATCAGAACAGGGCGGCGAAGGGCAGCACCTGCACGGTATCGCCGGGCGCGACCGCGACCATATCCTCCGGTAATTCGACGAAGGCATCGCTTTCGGTCAACGAGGTCAGCAGCGCCGCCCCCTCCCGCCCGAATTTCCGGGCGGCCGGCAAGGGCGCGCCGGCCTCCAGCCGCACCCGGACGTATTCCCGCCGCCCCGCCTTCTTGCGATAGCCGAACTCCGCCCGCGCCGGGAAGCGCGCCAGCGGCTCGGCGGTCCCGCCGGCCAGCCGCAGCACCAGCGGCCGGGCCAGATGCAGGAAGGTGACGATGGCGGCGACCGGATTGCCCGGCAGCCCGACCACCGGCGTGCCGCCCTGGTCGAAATTGCCGCCCGCCTTCGGCAGCACCCCCATCGCCGCCGGCCGCCCCGGCTTCACCGCCAGCCGCCAGAAGACCAGCCGGCCGCCCTGCTCGATGGCGGCGCGGACATGGTCCTCCTCCCCGGTCGAGACCCCGCCCGAAGTCAGCAGCAGATCATGGCTGCCGGCCGCCGCGCGCAGCGCCGCCGCGGTCGCCCCGGCCTCGTCCGGCAGGATCCCGAGGTCGGTCGCCTCGACCGGCAGCCGTGCCAGCAGGGCCAGCAGGGCGAATCGGTTGCTGTCGTAGGTCTGCGCCGGGCCGAGCGGCATGCCCGGCGCCGCCAGCTCATCCCCGGTCGAGAAGACGCCGACCCGGACGCGCGGCACCACCGGCAGCACCGCCAGCCCGAGCGCCGCCGCCAGGGCGATCTCGGGCACCCGCAGCCGCCGCCCGCTGGGCAGCGCCAGGGCACCCTCGGCCACATCCTCCCCGGCCGGCCGGGCATTGGCGCCGGGCTGCAACCCGGGCGGCACCCAAAGCCCGGCAGTCTCGGCCGCCGCATCCTCCTGCATCACCACCGTATCGGCGCCCGGCGGCATCGGCGCGCCGGTGAAGATGCGGGCGGCGGTGCCCGGCCGCAGCGGATGCCCGGCCGCCTGGCCGGCGGCGACCCGGCCGTCATGGCCGAGGAAGCTGCGCTCCCCAGGGGCCAGATCGGCATGGCGGAAGGCATAGCCATCCACCGCGGCATTGAAGAAGGGCGGCAGCGGCCGCGGTGCCCGGATGTCGCGCGCCAGCACCCGGCCGAGCGCGGCCAGCAGCGGCAGGCTCTCCTCGCCGGCCAGCGGCGGGATGCGGGCGGCGATCAGCGCCTCGGCCGCCTCCACGGAGAGCAGCGGGCCACCGAAGGCGAAGCAGTCGTCGGAAAGCTGGGCCATCTGCGCCGCTCCCTACCAGGCGGCCCGATCCACCGCATGCCGCAGCACGAGATCGGCGATCGCCCGCGCATCGTCCAGCGGCGCCCAATCCAAGGCAGCGCGGGGGAGCTCCAAGGCAGCGCGGGGGAGTTCGGCGGGCGGCGGCACGTCGCTGGCAACGGCAAGGATGGCGGGGTCCTCCGGATGCAGCCAGGGCTTGCCATTGGCCGCCCGGTGCACCTCGATCTTGGGATGGCGGTCGCGCTTGAAACCCTCGATCAGCACGAGGTCGACCGGCGAGAGCCGCCCGAGCAATTCGCGCAGTTCCGGCTCCGCCTCGCCACGCAACTCGGTCATCAGCGCCCAGCGATTGGCGGAGGAGACCAGCACCTGCTGCGCCCCCGCCTCCCGGTGGATCCAGCTGTCCTTGCCGGGCGTATCCACGTCGAAGCGGTGATGCGCATGCTTGATGGTGGAAACACGGAGCCCCCGCGCGGTCAGCTCGGGGATGAGCCGGGCGAGCAGGGTGGTCTTGCCGGCCCCGCTCCAGCCGGCGAGGCCGATCACCCGCATGGCCGGCCCCCGTTTGCCCGGTTCCCTAATCCGCGCCGGCCGCCTTCGAGCTGGGCAGCGCGATGCTGCGGGCCTTGGTCAATTCCTCCTCGACCCACAGCGCGTGATGCTCCTTGGCCCAATTGTAGTCGACGCGGCCGGTGCCCATGGCATCGAAGGCGCCCTCCATGCCGAGGGTGCCGATGTAGATATGCGCCAGCATGGCCGCCATCATCAGCACCGAGAGCGTGCCATGGACCATATGCGCCCATTGCTGCCCGGCGATATCCGCCACGGCGAAGGGGAATATGAGCACATATCCCGAGGCCGCGACCAGCCCGCCGCCCAGCACGGTGATCCAGAATACCGCCTTCTGCCCGGCGTTGAAGCGCTGCGCCTTGGGATGGCCATGGCCGATGAAGCCGCCCCCGGCCTTCAGCCAGGCGAGATCCACCTTGTTCGGGATATTGTCCCGCAGCCAGACCAGCACCATCACCGCTAGCCCCAAAGTGAAGGGGAAGGCGAGGTAGTTGTGCGCGATCTTGCCGGCCTGGCTCACCGCGGTGAAACCCTCCGGTCCGATCAGCGGCAGCAGCAGGAAGCGGCCGAAGGTCAGGTTCAGCCCGGACAGCGCCAGGATGATGAAGCAGGAGGCGACCATCCAGTGGTTTGCCCGCTCCAGCAGGTTGAAGCGCAGCAGGCTGCGGCCGGACCAGCCCCCGGTGATGCGGATGCGGCCCCGCGCCAGGTAGAAGATAGCGAGCAGCCCCAGCATCCCCAGCACCGCGATCGCCCCGACCCAGGTCAGCGTCCGGTTGTGGAAGACGCGCCAGGCGCGGCCCTCCGGCTGGATCAGATTGGCCGATTTCGCGTCCGGGATGGTGACCCGGCCGGCGATCCGCTCGCCGCGCAGCTGGGCCTGCAATTCGAGTTCCGCGGCATCCTGCTGGCCCCGGTCGCCGAAGGGCTGCGGCGCGACGATCGGGTTGACCGGCGTCGGCGCGGCGGTGGCCGGCGGCGGCGCGACGGCGGCGCCGGTCGGCT
>JAQGIA010000209.1 GCA_028291445.1 Belnapia sp. | reverse complement strand
GATACCGGAGCGCATATGCTTCGGTATCGGAGTACGTCCCCATGGGTGCCCTGGCATTCGCCGCAACCCGCTATGCCCCGCCGCAGCTGCCGGACCTTGCCTCCAAGGCTGAGCGGGAGCGGTTGAGCCCCGCCGCGTTGCGCGCCTTCTTCGCCATCGCCGAGCGCTGGACGCTGCGCGACGAGGATGCCCGTGGCCTGCTGGGCGGCCCCGCCGCCAGCACCTTCTACGAGATGAAGCGTGCGCCGGAAGGCCGGATCCTGGACCAGGACCGGATGCTGCGCATTTCCTACCTGATCGGCATCTTCAAGGCGTTGCACATCCTGCATGGCGAGGCGCTGGCCGATGCCTGGCCGCAACTGCCCAATACCAACCGGATCTTCGGCGGCGCCACGCCGCTCGCCTTCATGCTGCGCGGCGGCTGCCCGGCCATGCAGCTCGTCCGGCAATTGCTGGATGCCCGCCGAGGGGGCGCGTGACCCGGGGGCATGTGACCGGGCTGCCGCCCACCCGCCTCATCCGCCGCCACGACACGCACCGGCTGATCCCTTCGCAGTACCGCGACGGCGGCCGCAGCGTCCTGACCCTGCTGAGCGGGGATGCCGCCGATCTCCAGGCGATCTTCGCACTCGACGACGCCACCAACGAAAGGCTGCAGGCCGAGGCAGGGCTGCTGCCGGGGATCGGCATCGAGGAATTGGTCTTCGGCGTCCCCGGCGCCCGCATCGTCAATGCCGCCTTCTGCCATGCGCATCCGCTTGGCAGCCGGTTCAACGGGCCGGGGCGCGGCGCCTGGTATGCCGGCTTCGAGCTGGCCACCGCGCAGGCCGAGGTGGCGCACCACAAGGCGGTGCAATACGCCGAGATCGGCCGCTTCGAGGACAGCGTCACCTACGACGACCACCTCGCCGATTTCAGCGTCGGGATGCACGACCTGCGCGACGCGCCGGATTTCGCCGGCTGCCTGGAGCCGGATAGCTACCTCGCGTCCCAATTGCTGGCGGAGCGGCTGCTGGAGGCAGGGGCGCTCGGCCTCGTCTATCCCAGCGTGCGGCACCAGGGCGGCACCTGCCTCGCCTGTTTCCGCCCCGCCCTGGTCGGCAATGTCCGGCGCGATGCGACCTGGCGCTTCACCTGGGCCGGCGGACCGGTGCCGGAAATTACCCCCTTCTGAGGTTCCACAGGAAGGGGTTCGGCCCCTGCAGCACGCCGGTCAGGTCGCTGCGGAAGGCGGTCCGTAGCCGGAACAGCCCGGTCGGCGCGAAGGGCACGCTGTCCCAGGCCGCCGTCTGCAGATCGGCCATGGCGCTGGCCTGGGTCGCGGCATCGGCGGCGTCGATCCAGCGCTCCACCGCCGCCTCGCTGGCCGGATCGGTCGGCCAGCCGAACCAGGCCCGCTCGCCATTGCCGCGGAGGATGGGGCTGACCGCCGGATTGGCGATGGCGGCGGCCGGGAAGTTGGTGTTGTGCAGGTTCCAGCCGCCCTGCGCCGGGCTGCCCTTGTTGGCGCGGCGGGCGATGATGGTGGCCCAGTCGCTCTCGACCAGCTCGATATTCACCCCGAGCCGGCGCATCAGGTCGGCCGTGACGCGCCCCTGCTGGGTCACCGCCGGGAAGTCGCTCGGGTTGATGTGAACGAGCTTTTCCCCGGCATAGCCGGCTGCCTTCAGCGCCGCCCGGGCACGGTTCATCGCGGCCTCGCCGCGTGGGGGAAGCGTGGCCTCGCCGCGTGGAGGAAGCGCGGCCTCGCCGCGTGGGGCGGGGGGGAATTCGCGCACCTGCGGCAGGCCGCAGGGGAAGACCGCGTGGCATTCGGACCAGTCGCCCGGCAGCGCGACGGCGGCCATGAAATCCGGCTGCACCAGCACGTCGCGGATCGCCCGACGCACCGCGACATTGTCGAACGGCGGGTGCAGGTGGTTGAAGCGCAAAAATCCCAGAAAGCCGTTCGGGTCATAGACCTGGGTGCTGATGCCGCGGTCGCGCTGGAGCACCGGGACCAGGTCGGGCAGCGGGTATTCGATCCAGTCGATCTCCCCGGTGCGCAGCGCCGCCGCGGCGGTGCCGCCATCCGGGATCCAGACCAGCTCCAGCCGATCGAAATTCACCCGTTTGCCACCCGAGGCGGCCTCGGCCGGCTCGTCGCGCGGGATATAGGCGGCGTTCCGCGCATAGGCGGCCCGCGCCCCCTGGTTGAATTCATCGGCCAGGAAGCGCCAGGGGCCGCTGCCGACCGTCTCGGTGATCGGCTTGTCGGCCGGGCCGGCGGCGATGCGGGCGGGCATGATGAAGGCCGGGCTGGCGGCCGGCTTGGCCAGGGCGTCGAGCAGCGCGGGGAAGGGCCGGTGCAGCCGGATCAGCAGGGTCGCGTCATCCGGCGCCGCCCATTCCGCCACGGCCCGGGCCAGCACCTGGCCGAAGCCGTCGCGCGCCGCCCAGCGCCGCAGCGAGGCGATGCAGTCCCGCGCCGTCACCCGCTCCCCGTCGTGGAACACCAGGCCGTCGCGCAGCCGGATGGTCCAGGCCAGCCCATCGGCCGAGACCGAATGCCCCGCCGCCATCTGCGGCCGCGGCCGTAGCGCGGCGTCGCAGCCATAGAGCGTGTCGAAGACGCAGTAGCCATGGGTGGTGGCGATGGTGGTGGGGTTGAAGATGGGGTCCAACGCCGCCGGCGCCGCCTGCGGCATGAAGCGCAGGGTGCGGGCGCGGGGTGATTGGGCCAGGGCCGGTTGAGCCAGAGCTGGTTGGACGAGCGGGGCCAGGCTGGCCGTCTGCAATAGGGTGCGCCGTCGCATCGCCGTCTCCTCGGGTCTTGTCCAGGCGATTAGGCCAGGGCGGCTGAGCGGGGAAGGGGGTGCCGCCCTGGCGGAGGACAAGCCTGGCCCGGAGGACGCGCCATCCCGGCGCGTTGAACGAATAGTGAGCAATTCGGCGGCCTGGCATGCCCCAGGGCTTCGCGCCTCGGTCATGTGGCGCCATACTGGGCAAAACCACTCCCGCGGAGCGGCCTGCCATCGACCGAGGCCGCGCCACATCGACCCCAGGAGGCTCGCATGATCGCCATCGACCGCGCCCATTCCGCCCGCTTCCCGGCGCAGGGCTGAGGACCGCCATGGATATGCCCATCATGGACCAGGCCGCGCCCGGCCGGATCGAGGAACGCCCGCTCGGCCAGTCCTTCGGGGCCGAACTGGTCGGACTGCGCATCGCCGGCGACCTGCCGGAGGATGAATTCGCTGCCTATCTGGATGCCTTCCATCGGCATCACCTGCTGCTGGTGCGGAACGTGCCCTTCGACCCCGGCGCGCATGTCGCCTTCAGCCGCCGGATGGGGCCGCTCGAGCTGCATTCGCAGACCCGCTTCACCCTCGACACCCATCCCGAGATCTTCTGCGTCGGCAACCACACGGTGGATGGCGTGCTCAAGGCGAATTTCGCCCGCGGCGTGGAGCAATGGCATGCCGACAGCAGCTACCGGGAGATCCCCAGCGCCGCCTCGCTGTTCTATGGCGTGATCTGCCCACCCGAGGGCGGCGAGACCTGGTTCATCGACGCCGCCGGTGCCTATGCCGACCTGCCGGAGGAAACCAAGGCCGGCATCGATGGGCTGCGCACGGTGCATTCCTTGGCGACGCTCGCCGAATGGGGCCGCCGCCACAACCCGGACCGGCCGCCGCTGACCGAGGAGCAGACCAGCAAATGGCCGCCGGTGTCACAGCCCCTGGTCCGTACCCATCCGGTGACCGGGGTGAAGTCGCTGTTCCTCTGCCCGGCGGTCATCAGCCATGTCGAGGGGCTGGACCCCGAGGCGAGCCGGGCGCTGATCGACGGGCTGATGGCGCATGCCTCGAAGGAGAAATACATCTACCGGCACCAGTGGCGCGAAGGCGACCTGGTGATCTGGGACAACCGCTGCATGCTGCATACGGCGACCCTGTTCGATCATGAGAAGTACCAGCGGCTGATGCATCGGACGACGGTGGCGGGGGCCTAGGCCCTGACCGGAGCCAGCCGGTCTGCGCCTTGGGTCATCGCTGGCTGGCTATGGCGCGGCAGCCGGCGCTCAAGGGCCGTCGCGCCGCAGGGCCAGCCAGAAGCAGGCCTGCGCCACCACGCCGGCGACCGCCAGCACGCTGGCCGCCGCCAGCGCCGGGTCCGGCCCGATCCCGGCGAGCGAGGTGCAGATCGCGCCGATCCCCATCTGGGCGAAGCCATAGAGTCCCGCTGCCGAGCCGATGACCTTCGGGCTGACGCTCACCGCCCGGGTCACCGCCGCCGGGCTGGCCATGCCGATGCCGAGCGTGAACAGCATCATCAGCCCGACCATCGGCCCGACGCTGAGCCGGCCCGCCAGCACCAGCCCGAGAAAGCCGAAGGCGGCCAGCGCGCTCAGCGCATTCGCCCCGACCAGCGCGGCGCCGACGCCGATCCGGGCGACGATCCGCGCGGTCAGCAGGTTGCCCGCCGCCATGCCGAGGATCAGCAGCCCGAGGTAGAGCCCCACCTCATGCACCGGCACCTGCAATTCCTCGACGAAGATGAAGGGCGCCGCGGCGATGAAGCCATAGAGCGAGGTGGTGGCGCAGCCGCCGCCGATCGCCAGGGCGAGGAAGGTCGGCGAGGCCAGCAGCCCGCGATAGTCCCGCCCCAGCGCCGCCAGGCTGGGCCGGCCGCCGCCGCGCCCGGTTTCCGGCAGCAGCCACCAGGCGCAGGCCATGCCCACCGCGCCCAGCGCCGCCAGCAGCAGGAAGATGGAGCGCCAGCCGAGCGTCGCCGAGAGCACGCCGCCGAGCACCGGCGCGAAGCCGGGGCCCAGCAGCATCATCAGGGTCAGCAGCGCCATGCGCCGCACCGCGTCGCCGCCATCCGCGGTGTCCCGCACCATGGCGCGGCCGAGCACCAGCCCGGCGCAGCCGCCGAGCGCCTGGACCAGCCGGGCCGCCACCAGCGATCGTGCATCCGGCGCGAAGGCCGCGGCCAGCCCGGCCAGGGTATAGAGCACCAATCCCACCATCAGCACCGGCCGCCGGCCATAGGCATCCGACAGCGGCCCATAGGCGAGCTGCCCGAAGGCCAGCCCCAGCACGTAGAGGCTGATGGTCATCTGCATGACCGGCATGCTGGCGCCGAGGTCGCGGGCCGCATCGGGCAGCGCCGGGACGAACATGTGCATGGCCAGGGTGCCGCTGAAGGTGATCAGCGCCAGGAGCCACAGGGGCGCCGCGCGGGGCGCCATGTGGGGCGCCGGAGCCGTCTCGGCCATCGGGAGCCTTTTTTTCTGGGGAAGGCAGCAACCTAGACCCCTGCTCCGGCGCCGTGAAACCCCCTCTCAGCGAAGTCCCATCAGAAGGCCCGGCTCAACCCGGCGAAGACGCCGCGCCGCGTGCCGTATTGCGGCGCACCGACGCCGATGCCGCTGCCGTCGCGCAGTTGGTAGGCGGTGTCGAACAGGTTCAGCACGTCGAGCCGCGCGGTCCAGATCCCCCGGTCCGGCCCGGTGAAATCCTGCTGCACGCCGAGGTTGACCGTCGCATAAGGCGCCAGCTTCTCGGTATTGGCGAAGCCCCGCCGAAGCCCGCTGCCGTACAGCATGCTGGTCGAGACCCGGCCGCCGTCCCAGGCGTTGAGCACCGCGCCGGCCGAGCCGGTGAACAGCTGGTCGTGGTCGGTGCGGATCCATTTATTGGCGATATAGGCCAGCTCGTCCGCCTCGAAGGTATATTGGGCGGAACGGATGTCGCGCGCGGCGGAGCGGCTGACGGCGAGGTTGGCATAGACCAGCCAGCGCTCGTCCCGCCAATTGCCGCTGAACTCGACCCCATAGACCTTGCCCTGGCGGTAGTTGAAGGGGGTGAAGATCAGCGCATTGCCGAACTGGCCGAAGTCCAGCAGGTCGCGGACGTCCTTGTAATAGGCATCGACCCCCAGGGTGAGGTTCGGCCCCAGCTTCTGCGAGAGGCCGATGTCGAAGCGATGCGCGCGTTCCGGCCGCACCGCGCCGTT
>JAQGIA010000184.1 GCA_028291445.1 Belnapia sp. | reverse complement strand
TCCGTCTCGATCCAGCCGGGCAGGATGGAATGGGCGCGGATGCCGTGGCGGGCGAGTTCCACCGCCAGCGCCCGCACCATGGAGACCATGCCGCCCTTGGACGCTCCGTAATGCTCGTTGCGCGCCGCGCCCTCGATGGCGGCGAGCGAGGCGGTGCCGACCAGCACGCCACCCTTGTCGCCGGCATCCGCCCGCGCCTTCATGTGCTGCGCCGCGGCGCGGAAGGTCAGGAAGGCGCCGGTCAGGTTGACCCGCAGCACGCGGTCCCACTGTTCCTTGGTGCGCTCCAGGAAGGGCGAGGAGCGGCCGCCCGAGATGCCGGCGTTGGCGAAGCAGCCATCGACCCGGCCCAGCACGCGCAAGGTCTCGGCGAAGGCGGCTTCGACCTGGTCCTCCTCGCCGACATCGCATTCGAGCGCCAGGATGCGACGGCCGGTCGCCTCAAGCCGGGCCTTGGCCGCGGCGTTCTTGGCCGGGTTGGTGCCCCAGATGGCGACATCGGCGCCAGCCTGGGCCAGCGCCTCGGCCATGCCGAGCCCGATCCCGCCATTGCCGCCGGTGACCAGCGCCACCTTCCCCGTCAGATCGAATGGTGCATATGCCATGATCGTCCCCTGCCCTGCTTCCCGCCTGTGATGCCGCCGGCCTTGCCCGCTGTCCAGCGCTTGCGGCACGGCCGGCCACCGCGCAGGGTGGCCGCAAAAGACGGAGGAAAGCGATGAGGCTCACGCGACGTGGGGCGCTGGCCGCGGCCGGCGCGATGGCGATGCCTGGGCTGGCGCGGGCGGCCTTCCCCGAACGGCCGGTGCGGCTGGTGGTGCCCTTCGGCGCCGGCGGCAACCTCGATACCCTGGCCCGGCTGGCGGCGCCCGGCATGGCGCAGCGGCTCGGCCAGCCGGTGGTGATCGAGAACCGGCCGGGCGCCGGCGGCAATCTCGGCGCCGAGATCGTCGCCCATGCGGCGCCGGACGGCTATACCGTGCTGGTCGGCTCCAATGGCGGGCTGGTGACCAACCCCCTGCTGATGAGCCGCATGCCCTATGACGCGGCCCGGGATTTCGCGCCGATCGGGCTCGGCTTCCGGACGCCGAACGTGCTGGTCGTCGGCCCGAAGCTGCCGGTCGACAGCCTCGCGGCGTTCATCGCCTATGCCAAGGCGCGACCGGGCCAAGTGAGCTGCGCTTCGGCGGGCATCGGCACCACCAACCACCTGCTGATCGAGCTGCTGAATGCGGCGACCGGAGCCGGCCTGGTGCATGTGCCCTACCGGGCGAGCGGCGCCTCCATGGCCGACCTGCTCTCGGGCGCGCTGACCGCCTCGATGGACCAGATCACCACGGCGCTGCCGCAGCACCGCGATGGGGCGCTGCGAATCCTCGGCATCGGGCTGGCGCAACGGGCGGCGCTGTTGCCGGAGATCCCGACCTTCGCCGAAGTCGGGCTCGAGGATGGCGGGCTGGTGTCCTTCATCGGCCTGCTGGTGCCGGCGGCCACGCCTGAGGAAACGCGCGGACGGCTGCAGCAGGCCTTCGCCGGGGCCCTCGGCGACCCGGCGTTGCAGGCGCGGGTCGAGGCGATCGGCAATCTCCTCGCCACCCCGGAGGAGCGGACGCCCGAGGGCTTCGCGGCGCTGATCCGGCGCGAGGCGGCCCTGTCGCGGCGGGCGATCGCCCTGGCCGGATTGAAGCCGGAGTAGCCGAGGGGCAGGCTGTCGCGGCCAGCGAGTGGGAGCAGGGAATGCCGCAAATCACCTTCGTGCAGCCGGATGGAAGCCAGCGGGTGCTGGAAGCCGGCGATGCGGCGACCGTCATGCATGTGGCGATCCGGCATGACGTCGCGCTGCTGCCGGCCGAATGCGGCGGGCAGCTCGCCTGCGCCACCTGCATGGTGGACCTGCCGGCCGATTGGGCGGCCCGGCTGCCGCCCGCCGGACCGGATGAGCACGACATGATCGAGGACCGGCTGGGCTCGGTGCCGGAGGGGCGACGGCTCTGCTGCCAGATCGCCGTGACGGCCGCGCTGGATGGGCTGGTGCTGCGGATTCCCCCCAGCCAGGACTGAGCCGCCGCGCCCGGTGCTCCGGTCGCGGGAATTCAGCGTTTTCGGCGATTCCGCCTCAACGCATCCCGCTCTACCGGAAGCCCGGCAGCAGCAGGCGCAGCTCGATCCCCGTCGCCATCGCCAGGTAGCCGGCCCGGTTCGGGTGCAGCCCGTCGCCTGGGCCGCCGGCGGTGCTGTCGGGCACCATCTCGGGCCGCAGCGCACCGGTGGCCGGGTCGCGGGTCGGGGTGTCGAAATCGACCGTGGCGTCGAAGACGCCGCTGTCGCGGATGAAGGCGTTGAGCGCCTGGCGCTTGGCATCCTGCTCGGCGAAGCCATGCGCCGGGCTGGTGCTGTTCAGCGCCGTGGTCACCGTCGCGCCGACCAGCCGGGCCTGCGGCAGCCGGGTACGGATGCGCCCCGCCGCCTCGCGCATCGCCGCCTGGACCGTCTCCAGGCTGGCATTGCCGTTGCGGCTGAAGTCGTTGGTGCCCTCCAGCCAGATGACGGTGCTGACGCCCGACAGGCTGAGCACGTCGCGTTCCAGCCGCATGCCCGCCGAGGGGCCGCCGGCGAAGGGCTTGGCCGGCGCATACTCGGCCGGGCCGGCAACCTGGTTGCCGCCGATGCCGGCATTCACCACCGCGACCCGATTGCCGAAGCGGGCGAACAGCCGGCGGGCCAGCACATCCGGCCAGCGGTCGTCGCCGTTCATGGTGCTGGCGGTGCCATCGGTGATGCTGTCGCCGAAGGCGACGATCACCGGCGTGCCGACCGGCGCCATGACATCCAGCGCGTCGAGGAAGAACCAGCTCGCGGTGCTGAAAGGGAAGGCCGCCTCGGAGTCGTCCTCGCCATGCGCGCCGGCGCCGGGGGCGGTGAGATAGGAGGTCTGCAGTGCCTTGGCGTGCCAGGTCATCGGCCCGCTGTCGCCGGCGACATGCAGGCTGACGGCGAGCTTGCGGCCGGCGAGCAGCCCGGCCTCGCCATCCGGCACGAAGGGCAGCGCCACCGGATCGCTCCAGACCGCCTCACCGGGCGGGATGACGACGGCATCGCGGCCGCCGAAGCGGACCGGCTGGTTGGTGCCGGGGG
>JAQGIA010000180.1 GCA_028291445.1 Belnapia sp. | reverse complement strand
GATCGGCCTCGCCCAGCAGCCGGATCAGGCCGCGCAGCACCACGAAGGCGAAGAGCGCGAGGATGACGAGGCAGACGATGAAGCCGAATTCCTCCCCCGCCACGGCGAAGACGAAATCCGCATGCGCATCCGGCAGGGCATTCTTCACGCGACCCTCGCCGGGGCCGCGGCCGAACAGCCCGCCGTTGCCGAAGGCTTCCATTGCCTTGGTGATCTGGAAGGTGTCGCCCGAGGCCGGATCGAGGAAGCGGTCCACCCGGCTGCGCACGTGATCGAGGGTGAAATAGGCGCCGATGGCGAGGCCGATGCCGCCGATGCCGAGCGCGCCAACGAAGGCGAGATTCAGTCCGGCGACGAAGAACTGCGCCAGGAACATCGCCACCACCACCATCAGCATGCCGAAGTCGGGCTGCGACTTCAGCACCACCGCGACCACGCCGAGCAGCCCGAAGGCCGCCAGCGGCCAGAGCCGTTGCGGATGCAGCAGGCCCCAACCCAAGCCCCTGGCGCGATCGCCGGTGGCGAGACGCTGCGCCGCCGCCGCCTTGCCCTCGGCCAGCAGCCAGGCGATCACCACCGCGAAGCAGGGCTTGAGGAATTCGGAAGGCTGCATGGTACCGAGCAGCGGGAAGGCCAGCCAGCGCCGGGCGCCCTTGGTTTCGAAGCCGATGACCAGCGTCGCCGCCGTCAGCACCAGCGCGCCGATGCAGCCGAGGATGGCGAGGTGCTTGATGTTGCGCGGCGTCAGCAGCGAAACCATCACCATCAGCGCCGCCGCCATCACCAGGAAGACCACCTGCTTGATGAGCAGCAGCGAGCGCGAGGCATTGCCCATGACGCGCTCGGCGACTGCCGGGCTCGCCGCCAGCATCATCACGTAGCCGAAGCCGATCAGCACCAGCAGCGCCGCCAGGGTCCAGCGGTCCACCGTCCACCACCAGCGGCCGAGCGTGGAATTATCGGAGCGCGAAATGGCCATCAGGCGGCCCTCCCTTCGCCCTGGGCGAGAGCCGCGACCAATTCGCGGAAGCGTTCTCCCCTGGCGTCATAGCCGGTGAATTGATCCCAGCTGGCGCAGGCCGGGGACAGCAGCACGACCGGCGCGGCACCGGCGAAGGCGGCGGCGGCGGCGGCTGGCACCGCCGCTTCGAGCGTGCCGAGGATGCGGTGCGGGACGCCATGCGCGGTGAGCGTCGCCGCCAGCAGCGGCGCGTCGCGGCCGATCAGCAAGGCTTCCGCCACCCGTGGGAAGAAGGGCACCAGGCTGTCGATGCCACCCTCCTTCGCCGTGCCGCCGGCGATCCAGATCAGCCGCGGGTAGCTGGCCAGGGCGCGTGCCGTGCTGTCGGCATTGGTTGCCTTGCTGTCGTTGATGAAGGCGACGCCGCGCAACGCTCCGACTTTCTCCTGCCGATGCGGCAGGCCGGGGTAGCTGCGCAGCGCATCGGCGATGATGGCGCGGTCGAGGCCGAGCTCGAGCGCGCAGGCGGTGGCGGCCGCGGCATTCTGCGCATTATGGCTGCCGGGCAGGGCAGCGGCCTCGGCGAGGTCGAGGATCGGCCCGGATTCGTCGCGCAGCAGGCCAGCCTCGGCCCAGATCCCGTTGGGTTGCGGCGTGCAGCCCGAGACCGGGCGCCAGCGTGCCGGTCCGGTCCCACGCAGCGCGCGACTCCAGTCGTCATCCATGCCGAGCACGGCAAGATCCCGAGGCTGCTGGCGCGCGAAGATCTGCGCCTTCGCCGTCCGATAGCCGGGCATGTCGCCGTGCCGGTCCAGATGATCCGGTGAGAGATTGAGCATGACGCCCAGGTTGAAGCGCACGTTACGGATTCGCTCCAAACTGTATGACGACATCTCAAGAACGTATACGCCATCCGCTCCCAAAATGGAGAGCGAGAGTGCGGCGGGACCGAGATTTCCGCCCGCCACCGCCGCCATGCCGCCACGTTCCAGAATGTGCTGCAGCAGCGCCGTGGTGGTCGACTTGCCGTTGGTGCCGGTGATGCCGACGAAGCGCGCCGTCGAGCCCGCGGCACGTACCGCGCGATACAGGTAATCGACGTCGCACAGCACCGGCCGGCCGGCGGCGATCGCCGCCGCGGCAGCCGGATGCGGCTTTGGCAAATGATGTGGGATGCCGGGCGAAAGCAGCAGCGCATCCCAGCGGAAGGGCCCCTGCGCCGGGTCGGCGACCGTCAGGCCGGCGGCCTCGGCTGCGACTCGGCCCGTGGCATTGTCGTCCCAGCAGGTGACCTCGGCGCCCCATTCGGCCAGCCGCAGCGCCGCCGGCAGCCCGGCCTTGCCGAGGCCGGCCACCGCGATGCGCTCGCCGGCGAAGGGGGCGAATCGGCTCATCGAATCTTCAACGTGCTCAGGCCGACCAGCGCCAGCACCATGGCGATGATCCAGAAGCGGATGACGATGGTCGCCTCGGCCCAGCCCTTCTTCTCGAAGTGGTGGTGCAGCGGCGCCATGAGGAAGACCCGGCGGCCGGTGCGCTTGAACCAGAAGACCTGGATGATGACGCTGACCGTCTCCACCACGAACAGGCCGCCGACGATGGCCAGCACCACCTCGTGCTTGGTGGCAATGGCCACGGCGCCGAGCGCGCCGCCCAGCGCCAGCGAGCCGGTATCGCCCATGAAGACCGCCGCCGGCGGCGCATTGAACCAGAGGAAGCCGAGGCCCGCGCCGATCAGCGCGGCGCAGAAGACCGCCAGCTCATTCGCGCCGGGGACGGAGTGCAGCTGCAGGTATTCCGAGAAGACCCGGTTGCCGACCAGATAGGCGATCAGGGTGAAGACCGCCGCCGCGA
>JAQGIA010000178.1 GCA_028291445.1 Belnapia sp. | reverse complement strand
TCGATGACCGGCAGCGCGGTCAGCGAGCCATTGCCGAAGTCGTCGTTCATCTTCGCCGCGCGCTCGAGCAGACGGCTATGCAGGTAGAAGACGTCGCCCGGATAGGCCTCGCGGCCCGGCGGACGGCGCAGCAGCAGCGACATCTGGCGATAGGCGACGGCCTGCTTCGACAGGTCGTCGTAAAAGATGACCGCATGCATGCCGTTGTCGCGGAAATATTCGCCCATGGTGCAGCCGGTGTACGGCGCCAGGAACTGCATCGGCGCCGGGTCGGAGGCGGTGGCGGCGACGACGATGGAGTATTCCATCGCGCCGTTCTCTTCCAAAGTCTTGACCAGCTGGGCGACCGTGGAGCGCTTCTGGCCGATCGCGACATAGATCGTGTAGAGCTTCTTGCTCTCGTCCGATCCGGCGTTGATGCCCTTCTGGTTGATGATCGTGTCGATGATCACCGCGGTCTTGCCGGTCTGCCGATCGCCGATGATCAGCTCGCGCTGGCCACGGCCGATCGGGATCAGCGCGTCGATCGCCTTGATGCCGGTCTGCATCGGCTCATGCACCGACTTGCGCGGGATGATGCCGGGGGCCTTCACCTCGACGCGCTTGCGCTCGACATCGACCAGCGGACCCTTGCCGTCGATCGGGTTGCCGAGGCCGTCGACCACGCGGCCGAGCAGGCCACGGCCGGTGGGAACGTCGACGATGTCGCCGGTCCGCTCGACGGTGTCGCCTTCCTTGACGTCACGGTCGGAGCCGAAGATCACGATACCGACGTTGTCGGTCTCGAGGTTCAGCGCCATGCCGCGAATGCCGGCGCTGGGGAACAGCACCAGCTCGCCGGCCATCACGTTCTGCAAGCCGTAGACGCGGGCGATGCCGTCGCCCACGGTCAGCACGGTGCCAACCTCGGCAACATTCGCTTCGGCGTCGAAGCCGGCGATCTGCTGCTTGAGGATTTCCGAAATCTCGGCGGGACGGATTTCCATGGTCAGGCAGCCCCCTTCATTGCGTACTGCAGACGCTGAAGCTTCGATTTGATGCTGTTGTCGTAGAGCCGGGAGCCGATCCGAACGATCAGCCCGCCGAGGATCGCGGGATCCACCTGCTCCGCAAGTTTCACGCCGGAATAGCCGGCTTCGGTCAGCCTGGCGGCAATCTGCGTCCGCTGCGTGGCGGAGAGCGGATGGGCGCTGATCACCTCGGCGACCTGCTGGCCACGGCGGGCGGCGAGCTGGGCGCCGAAGGCGGCGGCCACCTGCGGCAGGGTGCCGAGCCGGCGATTGGCGATCAGCACGCCGACCAGGTTATGCACCTCCGGCCCGACCCCGGCGCGTTCCAGCAGCGCGAAGGCGCCGGCCCGCTGAGCCGCGGCCCCGAGTCGCGGATCGGCGACAAAGGCGCGGAAGGTGTGGTCGCCCGACCAGAGGTCGGCCAATTTTTCCAGGTCGGCGGCGATGCGGTCCAGGGCGCCCGGATCCGTGGCCCGCCGATCATCGGCGAGGCCCAGCAAGGCCAGCGCATAGCGCGCGGCGACGCCGGTCGGGTTGGGCGCCTTTGGCGCGTCGAAGGCGATGGTCTCGGCAGAGGCCACGGGCTGTCCCGGTCCTGTTCCTGGCCCGAAATCGGGCGTTGGTGCGCATGCGCAGGTCCGTCTCGGAAGCGAGCCTCCGTGCGGCGGTCGGCGCTTACCATGGGGTTTACAAGGCCGCAATCCGGCCAGGGCCGTCCATTTCACTCAAAGCCGCATCAACGGCCCATCGCATCGGCTAGCCTGAGCCTCGGAAGCGTCGGGATAGCCATGGGAATCGCAGCAAAAAGCTTTTTCGGCTGGCATGTCGTCACGGCTGCCTTCGTGCTCGCGATGTTCAGCTGGGGCATCAACTTTTATGGGCCCTCGGTCTATCTGCACGCCCTGCATGCCCGGGAAGGCTGGTCCGCCAGCCTCATCGCCGCCGCCATCACCCTGCATTTCCTGGCCAGCGGCGCGATCGTCCTGATCCTGCCGCGGCTGCACCGACGCTTCGGCCTGGTGGCGGTGACCCGGGCGGGGATGCTGGCCTGCGCGCTCGGCGTGCTCGGCTGGGGCTTTGCCCAGCATCCCTGGCAGTTGGTGCCGGCGGCGCTGCTGACCGCCATGGGCTGGGCGGTGACCAGCGGCGCGGCGATCAATGCCTTCGTCGCCCCGTGGTTCGACCGGCGGCGGCCCGCGGCGCTGGCCATGGCCTATAACGGCGCCAGCCTGGGCGGCGTGGTCTTCACCCCCGTCTGGGCGCTGCTGATCGGCGCCTTCGGCTTCGCCCAGGCCAGCCTGGTGGTGGCTGCCCTTGCGGTGCTGGTCACCTGGCCGCTGGCCGGCTGGTATTTCCGGCCGACCCCCGAAGGCATGGGCCTTCATCCCGACGGCGCGGCATTGCCGCCGGCGCCGCGCCCGTTGCGCCCAGCTTCGGGACCATTGTGGCGCCAAGCCCCCTTCCGCAGCCTGTCGCTGGCCTTCGCCCTCGGCCTGACGGCGCAGATGGGGCTGCTGACCACGCTGTTCAGCATCCTTGCCCCGAGCCTCGGCGAGCAGGGCGCGGGCTGGACGATGAGCCTGGCGACCGCCTGTGCGGTGATCGGCCGGACGGTAGTCGGCATGGCACTGCCACCCGGCCTGGACCGGCGGCGCGTCGGCGTGCTGAATTTCCTGCTGCAGGCGGTAGGCTGCGCCATCCTGGCCATGGCCATGGGCGGCGCCGGGATGCTGGTGCTCGGCGCGGTGCTCTTCGGCCTCGGGATCGGCAACCTGCTGTCCTTGCCGCCGCTGATCGCTCAGGCGGAATGGCCGGCTGCCGAGGTGGCCGCGGTCATCGCCCTGGTTACCGCGGTGAACCAGGCCATGTACGCCTTCGGCCCCGGCGCCTTTGGGCTGGCGCTCGACATCTGGGGCGCCTGGGCGCCACCGGCCGTGGCCTGCCTGCTGCAATTGGTCGCTGCCATGGTGTTGGCGCAACGCGGTCGCGCCACGGCATGATCGCCTGAGGCTGGTATTACCGAAAAGCCTGAATCATGCGGTAGAACAACGACCTGGACCATGATCGGCGCTTCGATCAGCGCGGATCATGGCCCAGCGCCGCCCATGGGCGTCAGGCGAAGCCGATCAGCGCCGATTTAATGGCGATCGCGGCCAATGCCGCCGCCATGGCCGCAGTGGCCGGCCCGCGGGAGGCTGCAAGCCAATAGGCACAGCCACCGACAATCAGGGCCCAGGCGGCAATTTCATGCGCGTCGAGAATGGGCATGCGAACCTCCCTTGATTTGTATTACCGCATCTTAATCTAACGATCATGTCGGGGTTACCCAAGCGGAATCGCTACAGGAAACTCACCGGATCCACATCCACCTGCACCCGGACATTGGTCGGCACCGGCACGCGCCCGAGCCATTCCCGCAGGATGGGCTGCACCGCGATATCCCGCCGGGTCTTCAGCAGCAGCCGGCGCCGGTGCCGCCCGCGCAGCAGCGCCAGGGGCGCCGGGGCGGGACCCAGCACCTGCACCCCCTCGCCGCCCGGCGCCGCCAGGCCCAGGTCGCGGGCCGTCCGCTCGGCGTCCCGCTCATCTTCCGAGCTGACGATCAGCGCTGCCAACCGACCGAAGGGCGGCCAATGGCCGGGGCGGCGGATCGCCGCTTCCTCCCGCATGAAGGCGTCAAGGTCGCCGGAGATCAAGGCCAGCATTACCGGATGCTCCGGGGAAAAGCTTTGCAGCAGCACCCGGCCCGGCGCCTCCGCCCGACCGGCGCGGCCGGCGACCTGGTGCAGCAGCTGCACCGTGCGCTCGGCGGCGCGGAGGTCGCCGCCGGCCAGGCCGAGGTCGGCATCGACCACCCCCACCAGGGTCAGGTGGGGGAAGTGCCAGCCCTTGGCGACGATCTGGGTGCCGATGATGAGGTCCACCTCGCGGTCCTGGATCGAGCGCGCCGCGACCCCGGCGGCGGCCGGGCCGGACAGGGTATCGCTCGCCATCACCAGCCGGCGGGCCTCGGGCCAAAGGGCGGTCGCCTCCTCCAGCACCCGCTCCACCCCGGGGCCGACGGCGACCAGGCTATTGGCGGAACCGCATTCGGGGCATTCGGCGGGAGGCGCCTCGGTATGGCCGCAGTGGTGGCATTGCAGTTGGCGCCGGGCGCGATGCTCCACCAACCAAGCGGTGCAATTCGGGCAGCGCATGCGATGGCCGCAATGCCGGCAGAGCGTCAGCGGCGCATAGCCACGGCGATTGAGGAACAGCATCGCCTGTTCGCCGCGCGCCAGGGTGGCCGTGACGGCCTCGATCAGCGGCGGTGCCAGGAAGCGGCCGCGCTCCGGCGGGGTGCGGCGGAGGTCGACCGTCTCGACCTTGGGCAGGGTCGCGCCGCCGTGGCGCTCCGGCAGGTCCAGCGCCTCGTAGCGGCCGCTCTCGGCATTGGTCAGGCTTTCGAGCGAGGGCGTCGCGGAGACCAGGACGCAGGCGGCGGAAGCCAGCCGGGCGCGGACCACCGCCATGTCCCGGGCGTTGTAGACGACGCCTTCCTCCTGCTTGAAGGCTGTCTCGTGTTCCTCGTCCACCACCACCAGGCCCAGGTCAGGGAAGGGCAGGAACAGCGCGGAGCGGGCGCCGACCACGACCGGGGCCTGGCCCTCGGCGACGGCGCGCCAGGTGTCGCGCCGGGTGCGCGGCGTGACTTCCGAATGCCAGAGCGCCGGGGCGACGCCGAAGCGCGCCTTGAAGCGGTCCAGCCATTGGGCGGAAAGGGCGATTTCCGGCAATAGCACCAGGGATTGCCGGCCCTGGCGAAGCGCTTCGGCCACCGCATCCAGATAAACCTCGGTCTTGCCGGAGCCGGTGACGCCGGTGAGCAGCGTGACGCCGAAGCCCCGGGTGGCGACCTTGGCGACCAGGGAGGCGGCGGCCGCGGCCTGGGCGCCGCCGAGGACCGGGCCGGGGTAGTCCGGGTCGGGCCGGCTGAAGCGGTTGGCCTGAGGCAGCAGCGCCGGACGGATCAGCCCGTTGTCCGCCATGCCGCGCAGCACGCCCGGGGAAACGCCGGCCGCCTCCGCCAGCGGGGCACCGGCATAGGCTATGCCCGGCTGCATCGCCGCCAGCACCCGGCGACGCTCCGGCGTCAGCCGCGGCTGGGCATTCCCTCCGGGCCCGGCCAGCATCCAACCCGCCTGCTGCGTCGGCGGTTCCAGGGCCGCGGCGGAGCCCATGGCCATCCGCAGCACCGCCCCGGGCGGGCTGAGCGTATAGGCCGCGACCCAATCGACGAAGTGGCGCAGGCTTGCGGTCATCGGTGGGGCGGGCAAGATGGCGTTAACCGGCTTGAGGCGATGCTCGGCAACCGGCTTGCCAGCCGAGGCTTCCGCGGCGTCCCAGACAACGCCGATCATCATCCTGTGATTGAGAGGGACGGTCACGAAATCGCCTGTATGGATATAGAGCGTCGGCGGAACGCGATAATCATAGGCGCCTGCCAGGGGCAACGGCAGCAAGACCCGAACCCGTTGCAAGGGAGTCACAGGTGGCGTGTCTTTCATATCGCGCCGCTTTCCCGACCCATGGAGCATCGGCTATCCTAACCCTGAACAAATACGCAACGTCCGTCGCCAGGCCGGTTTGGCCCGATCCGAAACGCTGCTGCGCAAACGCAGGCCCCACGGGGTTTGCCTTGGGGGCCCATCCACCATGAAGTTCTTCGTCGATACTGCCGATGTGACCGAGATCCGCAGCCTGGCTGAAGCCGGGCTGGTCGATGGCGTCACCACCAACCCGAGCCTCATCGCCAAGTCCGGCCGCAAGATGGCCGAGGTGATCGCCGAAATCTGCGCCATCACTCCAGGGCCGGTCTCCGCCGAGGTCACCGCCACCGATTTCGCAACCATGCTGGCCGAAGGCCGCTACCTCCGCGGCATCGCCAAGAACGTCGCCGTGAAGGTGCCGCTGACCGAGGCCGGCCTGAGCGTCTGCCGGTCGCTGGCCGACGAGGGCACGCCGGTCAACGTCACCCTGTGTTTCTCCGCCGCCCAGGCCTTGCTCGCCGCCAAGGCCGGTGCCGCCTATATCTCGCCCTTCGTGGGCCGGCTGGACGACATCGCCTTCGACGGCATGACGCTGATCGCCGATATCATGACGATCTATCGCAACTACCCGAAGATTAAGACAGAGGTCCTGGTGGCGTCCATTCGTCATCCGGTCCATCTGGTCGAGGCGGCCAAGCTCGGGGCCGAGGTCGCCACCCTGCCGCCGGCGGTGATCCGCCAGCTCTTCAAGCATCCGCTGACCGCCAGCGGGCTCGAGGCCTTCCTCGCCGATTGGCGCAAGACAGGACAAAGCATCCTGTGACCGCCGTTCCCCGCCCCGGCGCTGCCCAGGCCCCACCGCCCGAGGTGGCATTGTTGCCCGAGGCGGTGGCGGCCTTCCTGCAAGCCAATCCGGATTTCCTGGCCGAGCGGCCGGATTTGTACCGGGTCCTATCGCCGCCCAAGCGGATCCATGGAGAAAGGCTGGCCGACCACATGGCCGCCATGCTGCAGGCGGAGCGCCGCCGGGTCCGCTCGCTGGAGGCCGAGATGGATGCTGCCGTCACCGCCGGTCGCGCCGGCTATGGGCTGGCCATCCGGGTCCGCCTGGCCGTGCTGGCGCTGATGCGGGCGCAGGATGTGGTCGAGGCGGTGACGCAGGAATTGCCGGCGCTGCTCGGCATCGAAAGCTGCTGCCTGCTGGCGGAACGGCCGGATCGCCGCGGCATTCCGCTCCTGCCGCCGGGCACGGTGGCGCGGGTGCTCGGCCCGGGCCGGGATGCGCTGGTACGGTCGGTCCCGACGGATATCGATCTGCTGCATCAGGAAGCGGCACCGCTGGTTCTGCGGGATGCGCTGGTGCGGGTGCCGATCTGGACCGGCCACCCCGTGCTGATGGCGCTGGGCACGCGCGATCCCCAGGCCTTGCCGACCCGCCAGGCCACCGCGACCCTCGCCTTCCTCGGCCGGGCCGTGGCGGCGGCACTGGCGCGTTAAGCCGGGCCGTGCCGGCTGAGCCGACCGGCGCCGCCTGCGTCGCCGGCTATCTCGATTGGCTGGCGCGGGAACGCCGCGCCGCGGCCAATACGGTCGAGGCTTATGCTCTCGACCTCCGCGATTTCCTGCGCTTTCTGACCGGGCACCTGGGGGAGGAGCCGGGGCTTGAGGCCTTCATCGCGCTGCGCCCGGCGGACCTCCGCGGTTTCCTGGCCGCCCGTGCGGCGGCAGGCGCCGGCACCACGACGCGTGCCCGGCAATTGGCCGCAGTTCGTGGCTTCCTGCGGCATCTGGCGAAATCCGCCGGCATCGCGCCCGCCGCCTTGGCCAATATCCGTGGCCCCCGCGCCCGGGCGCCGGTGCCGCGGGCCTTGACCCCCGACCAGGCGAAGGAAGTCGCCGCCCTGACCGGCAGTATCCACCAGCCGGGCCATGCCGAACGTCCCACCGAACAGGCGGCGCGCGACGTGGCGCTGTTCACGCTGCTTTATGGCTGCGGCCTGCGCATCGCCGAGGCGCTGGCACTGGATGTGCGGGATGCGCCGCTGCCGGGTGGCCAGTCCGCCCTGCGGGTGACCGGCAAAGGCGGCAAGCAACGGCTGGTACCGGTGCTGCCGGCGGTGCGGCAGGCGATCGCCGCCTATCTGGTCGAGCGTGGCGACGCGCCGCCCGAAGCCCCGCTATTCCGCGGTGCCCGCGGCGCCCGGCTGGATCCGGCCGTGGCGCAGCGATCCATGCGGCTCTATCGGCGGCTGGCGGGCCTGCCGGAACATGCGACGCCACATGCGCTGCGGCATTCCTTCGCCACTCATCTCCTGGGTGGCGGGGCGGATCTGCGGGCAATCCAGGAATTGCTGGGCCATGCCAGTCTGTCGACCACCCAGCGCTATACCGCGGTCGATGCGGCCGCCTTGCTGGAGACCTGGCGCAAGGCGCATCCACGGGCAGGCTGACACCGCAGGCTGCCCGGGCTGGACCTAAAGCTGCTCGCGTTCCCGCTGTTGCGGCTGGTGCTGCTGGCCGTCCTGATCCTGGTCGCCATCCTGGGACTGGTCATGGGCATCGCCCTGCCCATTCCCCTGGCCGTTCCCTTGACCATTCCCCTGGTTGTTTCCCTGGCCACCGGCCTGGTTGTTGAACTCGGGCTGCATGTCGCCCTGGTCGGCGCCGCCCTCGTTGCCCTGGTCCTGACCACCCTGGTAGCGCCGCTGCGGCGGTGCGCCGCCCTGCTGCTGCTGGACCTGGCTCATGGCGTTCAGGATGCGGAAATAATGCTCCGCATGCTGGAAGTAGCTTTCCGCCATGACACGGTCGCCGGAGCCGGTCGCATCACGACCCAGTTGCAGGTATTTCTCGAACAGCTGCTGCGCAGTGCCCCGCAGCCGCATATCGGGGCCGTTGGAGTCGAACACATGGTTCCGGCTCATCGGCTGGTGGGCCACGGGACGGTACTGTCCGCCGCCGCCGCCACCGCCGGTACCCTGATTGCCGCCACCGCCGCTCCCGCCGCCGCCACCGTGTCGGTGGCTGCGGCCGCGAATCCGTTTCATGTTCATCGGTATTGCGTCTGCCGTCTCGCAGGTGGGCCGCCCCGTCCTGGCCCGCGGTTCGGGTAGGATCGGCAGTGGCGGTCGAGGTTTTTCATATCGCCATGGCGGCCATTCACAGCAGGCCGATCCAAGGATCAAGGTCCGCGCAGCACTGAACCGGGCAAGCCCGCCTGCCTACGAAGGCCTTCGTCACGTTATCCCCTGCCGAGGCCGCTGCCAAACGGTTTTTTCCAACGGGCACCTCAAGATCGCTCAACCGATGACCAGGGCGCGCTCCACGCCGCCGAGATCGGTGCGGCAGGCCAGCGGGGTCAGGCCCCTTGCCCGCGCCAGGGCCTCCACCGCCGGTCGCTGGCCCAGGCCAAGCTCGAGGATGGCGCGGCCAGCGGGGGCCAATAGCGCCGGCAGATCAGCCACGATGGCACGATAGGCATCGAGCCCGGCGGGGCCGCCATCCAGGGCGGAAGCGGGTTCATGCCGGGCGACATCGGGCATGAGGCCAGGGATGGCAGCCGCTTCGATATAGGGCGGGTTGGCCAGGATCAGGTCGAAGCTTCCGCGGATCGGGGCCGCCCAATCGGCGACGACGAAGCGGGCCCGGTCGGCCAGGCCGAGCGCACGGGCATTGTCTTGCGCCAGGGCGGCGGCGGCTGGGATACGGTCCAGGCCGATGCCGATCGCCTCGGGGAATTCGCCGAGGGCGGCCAGCAGCAGGCAACCCGTCCCGGTGCCGAGGTCGAGGATGCGGCGGACCCGGCCGCGATCGGGGAAGGCGTCGAGCGCGGCCTCGATCAGGCTTTCGGAATCGGCACGCGGAATGAGCGTCGCCGGGGACACGCCGAGACGCAGCGACCAGAACTCGGCGAAACCCAGCAGATAGGCGATGGGCGTGTGGTCCAGGCGGCGCCGGAGGTAGTCGGCGAATTGGGCGGCGGCCGCGGCAGGGACGGGGGCGCGTGGGTCGCGCAGCAGATCCTCCTGCCGGCAGTCGAGCGCGTGCGCCAGCAGCAGCCGGGCCTCGTGCCGCGGATTATCGATGGCGGCGGCCCGCAGGTGCTGGCCGGCACGGCACAGGAAGAAGCCGACGGTTCCCGCCGGATCGG
>JAQGIA010000142.1 GCA_028291445.1 Belnapia sp. | reverse complement strand
GGCGCCGCCACAGGGCCACCGTCATGCGGGCCACCCCAAGCCGCTCCACGATCGCCAGGTTGCTCAGCCCCTCGGCCGCCAGCAGCACGATCTGTGCCCGCAGCGCGTCACCGCGGGCCACCTTCCGTCGGCGCAGCCGCGCCTCCAACTCGCCGCGCTCGGCCTCCGACAACTCAATCCGAACCGCCCTCGGTGTCGCCATGCCCAATCTCCGCCGCGACCCGCAGCGAATCGCAGATGATCAGCAGTAGCTAATTATTTTACAGCCGGGACACTAGGCCGGCTTGGCCCTCGTCGCCTGCTGATCAATTGAACACCTCCAGCTCAAAGCTCGCCTCTCGGTGTCCACGGAAACCAAGGAGGATCGTCTCTCCTCACATGCGCCAGAAGACGCGTCCGTCCGTACCCTCGACTGCCTGCCCCGCCCGCCCGACCGGCTCGATCTCGCCGGCGGTCAGCAGAGCGATGCCGGCCGCATCTTCGGTCGGAACTCGCGCGACGAAGCGCGCATCCTCCGGCGTCCGGCCAATGACCGAGCCAAAAGCAGGTTTCCCGTCCCGGCCATAGATCACGGTGTAGGTCTCGATCCGGCCGGGGCCGGTGTAGTGTTCCAGGAAGCATGGCACAGCGCCACGCACCGCATCGGCCGAAGCCTGCGCGTCATGGCTGCGCGGCAGCGTTCCCGGGCAAGGCGGCTCACGGCTTAGCACCAAACAATGGCAGTCGGAGAACCATCCGCCATTCGACAGCAGCAGACCGTGGCGCCCATCACGGCGAAGGGCTTCCACCATCGCGGCGGCGGCGTGTGTCATGTAATTGCCGCCCGGGCCACCGGCGAAGGTCAGCCCGCCGGAAACGCTCAACGGCCGGTCCGTCGGCAGGCCGATGACGCGGCGGGCTGCCTTGGGCACGCAGGGGAAGCAGCTGTACAACTCAACATGGTCGAGGTCGCTGGCAACGAGGCCGTTCCAGGCCAACGTGTCGCGCACCGCGACCTCGAGGCTGGGCGAGCGGGTGTAGTCCGCGCGTTCCCAGAAAAAGTCGGATTCATGCGCGGCGGCGCCTGCACCGACATAGATCAGACGGTCCTCGGCCACGCCGGACCGCCGGGCGGCGGCGAGGCTCGCCACCAGCACTGCCGCGCCCTGGTTGATGGCGTTATTGGCGACCATCAGCTTCGGATAGGGGAAGGCGATTGGCCGGTTGCCTGCGGCGGGGTCCATGATCTCCTCAGGGGTGTGCTCTCGGCGGATCCAGGCATGCGGATTGGCCGCCGCCACCTGCGAGAAACGCGACCAGATCTCGGCAGATTCCCGCTGCCCCTCCGCCAGGCTCTGGCCCCAGGCCGCTCGCATGGCGTTCTCGAACAGCGGGTAGATGTCGGTCGGCGTCAGCAGCCCGTATTTCACCGCGACCGGTGCGGCCGATTGCTGCAGCCGCTCGCGCATCAGGTCGCGCCGGGGCTGCGTCGTCGCCTCGCGCGATGCCCTTTGCGCGGCCGAACGCAGACCTTCCCCACCTGCCACCGCCGCCATCTCGATCTCGCCGGCGGCGATGCGGTTGGCGGCGTCGTTGATCAGCCGGACCGGAATGTCGCCATGCGCGCTATGCACCACCGGCCTCTGGCGCAGTCGCGCACCCAGGGCCGCAGCCACACGCTCGCCCATATCCTCGGCCGGCGGCCAGGAGTTCTGCCGGACCAGTTCAAGCGTATCCAGCCGGCCAAGGCAGGCGATACCCGCATCCGCCTCGGCGCGGCGCAGCGCTTCGAGCGTCAGTTCCAGCGAGGTCGGCTCGCGCGTGTCGTCGCGCAGACTGATCTGCCCAACTCCGATGATGACGGGCACCCGGCCCGGATCGATACCCGCCATGCTGCTTCGCCTCGCCTAGTTGATTTGCAGCTTCGAAGCCTGGGCGATCCGGGAATACCGGTCCAGGTCGTGCAGAATGACTTGCCGGAAGCTGTCGGGGTCCGAGCCGATCGCCTCGAAGCCTTGGCGTTCGACCAGGACCTCATGCAACTCGGGGTGCCGCACCGCATTGGCGATCTCGCGCTGGAGCCAATGGATCGCCTCGGGCGGAGTACCGGCCGGCGCGACATAGCCGAGCCAGATGTCGGCCGGTTCGAAGGCCGGCGCTGCGCCGGTTTCAGGAATGGTCGGCACCTCGGGTAGCGCCGGATGGCGGCGCGAACCGATCGTCGCCAGCACCCGCACGGCACCTTGATCATAAAAGGGGCGGGCCGGCCCGATGATGGCGAGCATCAGATGCGCCCGGCCGGTGGCAACAGCCTGCAGCCCCTCCGCCTCGCCGCCGAAGGCGACGCCGACCATGTCGAGTCCAAGCGGCTGGCAGAATTGCTCCATCAGCAGGTGCGGCGTTGTGCCGGGATTAGCGGCGTAATTGGCGACCCCGGGATTGGCCTTCACCCAGGCCACCAATTCGGCCACCGTTCGCACCGGCAGCCGCGGATTCACCACCAGCAGGAACGGCGCGGCGGCGGCGAGGGTGACCGGGTCGAAGGCGGTGCGGATATCGATGACGCCGGCGAATTGACGATTGACCGCCGGCGTCACCGTGAAGCTGGGGCCGGTGTAGTAGAGCGTGTAGCCATCCGCCGGCTGTCGCGCGACGAACAGCGAAGCGACCGCGGTGCCGCCGCCGGGGCGATAGTCCACCACGAATTGCTTGCCGGTACTGCGTGCCATCCGGTCGGCCAGCAGCCGGGTCAGGATATCTGGCGACCCACCGGGTGGAGAGGGAATGATGAAGCGCACTGGGCGGGATGGAAAATCCCTCATCTGCGCGCCGGCGGAAGACCCTAGCAACAGCGCGCCTGCTACGCCGCCGAGCAGGCCACGCCTCGGAGCCCCCTGCGCCATGCCATTCCTCCCCAACCCTGTGCCGTCACGTCGTCCGCTATTGGGAAGACAATGCTTGCCAAGGTGTTTTTTTCCTTTAGAAGGAAAATTTCTTCCTACAAAAGAAACATGCTGGGCACTGGCGTGTCAACGTGGCCTCGCAGGTCCACCAATATGGCGGGTGATCCGGTGGCTCCACAATCGGCGGGACACCGCAGCTTTGCACCTGGTGAGCGTGGATTGGAGCAATCATTCGGTCGCGCAGCCGTGATCCTGAATGCATTGTCCGCAGCTGGGGAAACCGGGCTCCGCTTCGTCGACATCGTCCGCAGCACCGGCTTCAGCCAGACCACGGCGCATCGCCTGATCGCGGCGCTGTCGGAGCATGGCTATGTCGAGCAGGAAGCCGCGGGCACACGCTACTTCCTCGGCATGCGCCTTGCGGGTTGGGCCTTCGCCGCGGCCAACCGCTTCGGCCTGGCCGAGATCGCGCATCCCGTCATGCAGCGGCTTTGCGAAGCGACGGAGGACACGGTCTATCTGACGCTCCGCTCGGGCGACATGGCGATCTGCGTCTCGCGCATCGAAGGCGCCTACCCGATCCGTGCCCTGGTGGTGAAGCCGGGGGACCGCCGCGTGCTCGGGCTCGGCGCCGGCAGCGTCGCCTTGCTCGCTTTCCTGAAGGATGAGGCGGAGATCCGGCGGCTGCTCGCCTTGCCGGAACAACAGGCCGGGCGGAGCGCGCGGGGCGTGGACGAGGTGCGGGTCTGGGAATGGATCGCTGCCTCGCGGCAGGCCAGGCATACCTTCGTGCAGGATCTCGTGCCGGGAACCAGCGGCATCGGCTTTCCTATCTATGGGCCAGCGGGCGACCCGATTGCTGCACTGAGCCTCGCGGCGATTTCCGACCGGCTCGCGCAACCGCGCCTGGATGCGGTCCTCCGCCAAGTGCAGGCAGCGACAGCGGAGATCGAGGAGAGGCTGCGGCCGATCCTCAAGTCCCGGGTGCTGCCCTAACGCGAAAGGACCGCCAACTCCCCAGCTTGACGCTGTGCAAGTCTCCATGCTTCTGTTTGCGGAAGAAATTTTCCGCTTAAAGGAAAAAAGTGGCGTAACTGCCGGCCTCAAGGGAGTAAAGGGCGAATGTCCAGGCACCGCCAGACGCGGCCGCAGCCCATCGCAAGGCCGCCCGGGGAACCGGCGGCATGATGGCCGCGGGCGGCGGCCCGGCCACGATGCTGCGGCCAGGGTCCGTGGCCTTGATCGGTGCTACGGACCGCTCCCGCTGGTCCAGCATGACCTTCCAGAACCTGACCACGCTGGGCTTCGCCGGCACGGTCCATCTGGTCAATCGGCGTGGTGGCATGGTGCATGGCCAGGCGGCGGCGGCGCGCTGCACCGCGCTTGATGCCACGCCGGACCTCGGCATCGTCATGGTCCCGATGTCTGCGGTCGCCGATGCCCTGGCCGACCTCGCCGAAGCGGGCACGCGGAACGCGGTCATTCTCACCTCCGGCTTCGCCGAGACGGGGGCGGGAGGTGCCGCGGTGCAGGCGGGCCTGGTCAGCCAGGCGCATGCGCAGGGGATGCGGTTGCTCGGCCCCAATAGCCTGGGTTTCATCAACTACCTCGATGCGGTTCCGGCCTGGACCGCACCCTGCGGCAGAACCGAACTCGTTGGCGATGTCGCGGTGATCTCGCAGAGCGGCCAGGTCGGCCACCACCTGAATGCGCTGGGCCGTCAGCAAGGTGTCGGCCTTAGCCATCTCGTCACCACCGGCAACGAGGCGGATCTCGATTTCGCCGACTTCGCCCTGCACTTCGTCGCCGACCCCAGGGTCCGCGCCATCGCGCTGTTCCTCGAAACCATCCGTCATCCGGCCCGCTTCGCCGAAGCGGCGCGCCGGGCGCTGGAAGCAGGCAAGCCCATCGTCGTCTTCAAGATCGGCGCCAGCGAAGTCGCGGCCCGCACCGCCCAGGCCCATACCGGCGCGCTGGTCGGTGATGACCGCATCTTCGACGGCGTCTGCCGGCAATATGGCGTGGTGCGCGTCTCCGCGGTCGAGGATTTGTTCACCACCGCCAACCTGCTGGCGCGCACCGGTGTGCTGCGGCCCGGTGGCGTCGGCCTCATCTCCAACTCCGGGGGCATCTGCGGCATCGCCGCGGATACTGCCACGGCGCAGGGCATCGTCGTGCCGGACCTGTCGCCACCGGTCGTGGCCGCCCTGCGGGCGGTGCTGCCGGATTACGCGACGGCACAGAACCCGCTCGACATCACCGGCGCCTCGACGCTCGATCGCAGCCTGTTCGAGACGACGGTGCGGGCCATGGTGGCCGAGCCGGCCTTCGCCGCCGCCGTCTGCTTCACCGACCTGCCGGAGACCGAGCGTGAGGCCGATCCGCTGAACCTGGCCGGCTATCGCCACATGGCGCAGGGCCTGGCCGATGCGCGCATCCCGACCCTGGTGATGAGCTGCCTGGCGAAGCCGGTTTCCCCGGTGGCCCTCGGCATTATCGCCGAGCTCCAACTGCCCTTCATCGCCGGCGGGCTGCAGCGCGGGCTTGCGGCGCTCGGCAAGGCTTTCTGGTGGTCGGAGCGCCAGCGCCGCGGCTACGCGCCGGCCGAGGCCTGGACGGCGCCGCCACTGCCGGCGCGGCGGCCCCGCTCGGAACAGGCGACGCTGGACTGGCTTGCGCGATGCGGCGTCGGCGTGGTGCCGCATGCGCTGGCGCAGGATCCGGCCTCGGCGGTGGCGGCGGCGCGATCCTTCGGGGGGAAGGTCGTGCTGAAGGTCGCCTCGGCCGATATCGCCCACAAGACCGAGATCGGCGGCGTGGCGCTCGACCGGCAGGGCGATGCGGAGGTCACCGAAGCCTTCCATGCGGTGCAGGCGGGGGCGCCGGCAGGCGCGCGGGTGGATGGCGTGCTGGTAGCGCCGATGCGCCGCGGCGGCCTCGAGGTCTTCGTCGGCGTCACCCGCGACCCGCAATGGGGGCCGGTCATCGCCGTCGGCCTCGGCGGCATCTGGGTCGAAGTGCTGCAGGATGTCGCGCTGCGGCCGCTTCCCGTCGCGCCGGCCGAGGCACGCGTCATGCTGGAGGAATTGCGGGGCGCGGCCCTGCTGGAGGGGCGGCGCGGCATCCCGGCCGCCGACCTGGCCGCGGTCGCGGCGGCTATCGCGCGGATCGGTGACGCCGCACTGGCGCTTGGCCCGGAGCTCGACACGCTCGAGGTCAATCCGCTTTGGGTTCGCGGCGAGCAGGTGGAGGCGCTGGATGCCTTGGCGGTCTGGTCGGAGGAGGCGCAGCCATGACGCCGCTCGCCACCTCCCGTCGCGGGCTGCTGGCCGCCGCGGTGCTGGCGACGCCCCGGCTTGCCGCGGCCCAGGATTTCCCTACCCGCCCGATCCGCATAATCGTGCCGGCAACACCCGGCGGGCAATCGGACGTCGGCGGCAGGGCCCTGGCCGAGCTGCTGCGCGAGGCGCTCGGCCAACCGGTTCTGGTGGAGAACCGTACCGGCGCCGGCGGGCAGGTCGGGCTGGAAGCAACGCTGCGGGCGCCGAAAGATGGCTATACCCTCGGCATGTTCGGTGACTCGGCGGTGCTGATCAACCCGCTATTGCAGCGAAACCTGTCGTATAGCCTGGACGACATGCTGCTGCTGACGCCGCTCTACACCGGGACCTTCGTCGTCGCGGTGAACAATGATTTCCCGGCCCGCAGCATGGCCGAATTTGTCGCCGAGGTGCGCCGTCGCCGTGGCATCAGCTACGGCGCATTCGGCGTCGCCAGCGCCCCGCGCATCCTTGGCGAGATGGTGGCCATGGAGACCGGCATCAGCCTGGAAGTGGTGCCCTATCGCGGCGAGACCGAAGCGGTGACCGACCTTATCGGCGGGTCTCTGGCAGCCTTCGTCGGCACGACCGTGGCGGTGCGGGAGCAGCACCGGGCCGGGACGCTGCGCGTGCTCGGCGTTTCCCAGGCGGAACGGGTGCCGGCGCTTGCGGATGTGCCGACCTTCGTCGAACAGGGCCTGCCGAACCTGCAATACCGGTGGTTCCACGGCATCACCCTGCAGAAGGGCGCGCCACAGCCGGTCGTCGAAGTCTATGCCCGCGTGCTACCGGCCCTGATCGCCACCGACCGCTTCCGCGCCATGGTTGGCCCGGACGTGACCCCGGCGCCGATGTCGCCCGCTGACTTCGCCGAATTCGTGGTGCGTGGCCGCGAGCGTGTCGCGGCCATCATCCGTGAGCGCAACCTGCCGATGAACTAGCAAGGGTCGGAAGATGGAGATGGTCGCTGCGGCCGGGCAATTTGTCGCCCGGGCCCAATGCGGGACGATCGGCGGATTGTTCCGCGAGACGCTGCGCCTGCGTGGCGACGCGCCGGCTATTGAAGGCGGCGGGTGGTGCCTGAGCTACGCTGCCCTGGGCGCCCGAGTGAACCGCGCTGCCAATCTGTTGGCGGGTTTCGGGATCGGCCGGGGCGACCGCATCGCCGTGGTCGCCGAGAATTGCCGGGAGTATCCCGAGCTGCTGCTCGCCGCGGCCCTGCGCGGCGCGGTCCTCGCCGCGCAGAACTGGCGCCTGGCCGGCGCCGAGCTGCAGCATGGACTCGACCTGGTGACGCCGCGCGCCATCTTCGCCTCGCCGCGGCATGCCGAGCGGCTTGAGGCTCTGGACCGGCACGGCGCACCGATCCTGTGCTTCGGCGATGCCTATGAGGCGGCCTTGTCGCGCGCCAGCGACGTGCCCGCGCCGGATCTGGCGCTGCCAGACGACCCTTTGCTCATCCTCTTCACCAGCGGCACGACCGGTCTGCCCAAGGGCGCGGTCATCAGCCATCGCACGGAGGTCTCACGGTCCATGCTGCGGCTTGCTGAATTCGGCTTGCCGCGTACGGCGGTCTCCGCGGTATGGGCGCCGCTCTACCATATGGCCGGCATCGAGGAAGCGCTGAGCACCTTGCTCTATGGTGGCCACGCCATGCTGCTGGATGGCTTCGATCCGGCCCAACTCGCTGGCATTGTCGCCGAACACCGGCTTGGCTGGCTTCGTCTGATGCCCGGCATGATCACGCCGCTGATCGGAGAGATGCGCCGCCGCCGTATCACGCCACGCGGCATGACCCTGTGCGGCACCATGGCGGACTTGGTCCCGGCGCATCAGATCGCCGAGGTCACCAGCCTGCTCGGTGCGCCTTACGTCAACAGCTTCGGGTCGACTGAAACGGGCATGGCGCCCTGTTCTGCCGGGCTGATCCCGGTGGGCGAGGTACCGTCCGATCTGGCCAAGACGCAGACCGCCTTTTGCGAATTGCGGCTGGTCGATGCCGAGGACCGGGATGTCGCCGAAGGTGCCGCTGGGGAAGCGGCGGTGCGTGGTCCGACCGTGTTCAGCGGCTACTGGAACGCGCCGGAGGTCACCGCGCATGATTTCCGTGGCGGCTGGTTCCACATGGGCGACATGTTCCGCCGCCGCGCAGATGGCAAGTTGGAATTCGTCGATCGGGTCAAGTACCTGATCAAGTCGGGCGGCGAGAACATCTATCCGGCTGAGATCGAACGGGTTCTGCTCGCTGATCCCAGGGTCGCCGATGCGATCGTTGTGCGCCGCCCGGACGCCCGATGGGGCGAGGTACCGGTGGCAGTCGTTGCCCGCAAGTCCGACGACCTGACCACCGATGATCTCGCTCGTGCCTGCCGCGCCGCGCTTGCCGGTTACAAGCAGCCGAAGGGTTACCACTTCGTGCCGCTTGAAGCGCTGCCGCGCAGCACCACCGGCAAGATCCAGCGCCACGAAGTCGAGCGATGCTTGGCCGAAGGCCGCCTGCCCATGGATGGAATGGAACCGTGATTCACCTTACTGGGAAGGCCGCCGTCACCGGCGTCGGCGACACTGACTATACCCGCGACGCCGGAGACCGCAGCGCGCTGGTGCTGCAGCTCGAAGCGTCGCTCAAGGCCATTGCCGATGCCGGGTTGCGGCCGCAGGATATCGACGGGATCGTCATGCCGATCCCGAGCGGTGCCTCGGTGGCGGAGGATTTTGTCACCAATCTCGGCATTCCCGACCTGCGCTTCTCCGCGAGCACGCCGCTCGGCGGTGCCGGGTCCGTTGCGGCCCTGCAATGCGCTGCCATGGCAGTGGCAAGTGGCCTCTGCAACCATGTCCTGCTGCCGGTCGGCCGCACTGGCCGTAGCCAGCGCATCGGTTCCCGGGTGCAGCAGATGCCACAATTCCGCGCCGTGGGAGAGTTCGAAGCGCCGGTCGGGGCGATCGCCCCGGCGCAATACTACGCACCAATGGCACGGCGGCACATGGAGCTGTTCGGCACCACCAGCCGGCAACTCGCCGAAATCGCCGTCACCACCCGCCAACATGCGATCCTCAACGGCAATGCCCGGATGACCCGGCCCATCACGATCGAGGATCATCAGGCCTCCCGCATGATCGCCGATCCTTTGCGGCTGCTCGACTGCAGCCTGGAAAGCGATGGCGGCGCCGCGGTCGTGGTCAGTG
>JAQGIA010000016.1 GCA_028291445.1 Belnapia sp. | reverse complement strand
ACCCAGGCCTGGCCGGCGGCGATGCGCGCGGCGTAGTCGTCCCGCATCGGGGCAGGCGGCTGGCCGATGATCGGCACCCAGGGCGCATAGGCGGCTTCGACGATGGCCGCGAGGCGCGCCGCATCCTCGGGGCGGGCCGGGCGGATCACAGTTCTTGCGCCCGGGCGCGCCGGAACGCGCCGCTAGACAGCGGTCCCGCCCACCGTCAGCCCGGCCAGCTTCAGGGTCGGCTGCCCCACGCCCACCGGCACGCCCTGGCCCTGCTTGCCGCAGGTGCCGATGCCGGCATCCAGCGCCATGTCGTTGCCGACCATCGTCACCTTGGTCAGGCTGTCCGGCCCGTTGCCGATCAGGGTCGCGCCCTTCACCGGCGCGCCCAGCTTGCCATCCTCGATGAGGTAGGCCTCGCTCGCGGAAAACACGAATTTGCCCGAGGTGATATCGACCTGCCCGCCGCCGAAATTCACCGCATAGAGGCCCTTCTTGACCCCGCGCAGGATTTCCTCCGGCGCATGGGTGCCGCCCAGCATCACGGTATTGGTCATCCGCGGCATCGGGATATGGGCATAGCTCTGGCGGCGGCCGTTGCCGGTCGGCGCCATGCCCATCAGCCGGGCGTTCTGCCGGTCCTGCAGGAAGCCGACCAGGATGCCATCCTCGATCAGCACGGTGCGATGGCTCGGCGTGCCCTCGTCGTCCACGGTCAGCGAACCGCGGCGGTCCGGCATGGTGCCGTCATCCACCACCGTCACCCCGGGCGAGGCCACCCGCTGGCCCAGCAGGCCGGAGAAGGCGCTGGTCTTCTTGCGGTTGAAGTCGCCTTCCAGCCCATGCCCGATCGCCTCGTGCAGCAGGATACCCGGCCAGCCCGGGCCGAGCACCACCTCCATCTCCCCGGCCGGGGCCGGGACGCTGTCGAGGTTGACCAGCGCCTGGCGCAGCGCCTCGTCCACCGCGCCGTGCCAGACCTGCTCGGTCAGGATGCGGCCATATTCGAACCGGCCGCCGAGCCCGTGGCTGCCGGTCTCGCGCCGCCCGTCCTGCTCCACCACCACGGCGACGTTGAGCCGCACCAGCGGGCGGATATCGGCGACGCGGGTGCCATCGGCGCGCAGGATCTGCACCGCCTGCCATTCCCCGAAGATCGAGGCCATGACCTGCTTCACCCGTGGGTCGCGCGCCCGGGCGAAGGCATCGATCTCGCCGAGCAGCGCGGTCTTGGCACCGAAGTCGAGCAGGGTCAGCGGGTTGCCGTCGCCATAGAGCCGGGCATTGGTGGCGCGCGGCGCCAGGTCCAGCGTACCGGAATAGCCCTGCCGCACCGCGCCCACGGTCTCGGCCGCGCGCTTCAGCGCCGCCTCGGTCATTTCGCCGGAATGGGCATAGCCGGCTGCCTCGCCGGCCACGGCGCGCAGGCCGAAGCCGCGCGTCGCGTCGAAGGTGGCGGAGCGGATGCGGCCATCGTCGAGCGAGATGCCCTCGCTCTCGCGGTATTCAAGGAAAAGCTCGCCATCCTCCGCCCCGGCCAGCGCCTCCCGCACCAGCCCCTCGGTGCCGGCGCGGTCGAGCTGGTCGTCGGCGAAGAACAGGCGGTCGGTGACCGAGAGCGGCGTATCGAGCGGCATGGCAGGCTCTCCAGAACAGGTGCAACCGGCCGGGTCATTCAGGCCGGATGGGGCAGCAGGCGGGTCTTCGGGATGCGCAGCACCGCGGTGGTGCCGGCGCCGGGGGTGCTTTCCAGGGTGAGCGTCGCGCCCTGGGCTTCCGCCAGGGCACGCGACAGATATAGGCCGAGCCCCGAGCCGGGGAAGCGGCGGGACAGCGATGAATCGAGTTGGGTGAAGGCTTCGAAGGCGCGCGGGATATCCGCCGCCGCCATGCCGATGCCGGTATCGGCCACCCGCGGCACCAGGTCGCCGCCCCCATGCTGGCCCTTCGGCCGGCTTGCCTTGTCCCCGGGCGGCCCGCCCACTTTGTCCCCGGGCGGCCCGCCCGCCTTGTCCCCGGGCGGCCCGCCCGCCTTGTCCTGGGCCGGCTCCAGCGCCGCATCGAGCGTGACCGAGCCGCCGGCGGGGGTGAATTTCACCGCATTGGCCAGTAGGTTCAGCAGCACCTGGCGCAGCCGCAGCTCATCCGCCCGGACCAGCGGCAGGATGGCCGGGACCCGTGCCTGCAACGTCACCCGGGCGGCGGCGGCGGTCGCCTGCATCACCCGCACCGCGCCCTCGGCCAGGGTGGCGATGTCGACCCGGCCCTCGGTGATGGCGAAGCCGGTGGTCTCCGACCGGGTCACGTCGAGGATGTCGTCGATCAGCGAGAGCAGGTGCCGCCCGGCCTCATGGATGGACTGGACGTATTCGCGGCCGCGCACCGGGTCGCGATCCGCCATGAAGGCCTCGGAAAAGCCGATCACCGCATTCAGCGGGGTCCGCAGCTCGTGGCTCATGGTCGCCAGGAAACGGGACTTGGCCTGGTTCGCCGCCTCGGCCGCGTCGCGTGCGCGCTCCAGTTCGGTGCGGGCCCGCTGCTCCTCGCTGATGTCGCGGTAGCTGCGGATATAGCCGGTCTCGCCGGCGCGGTCGGTGACGATCTCGATGATGCGGCCCTCGCCGAGAATGCGCCGGCGGGTATAGGGCACCGGCCAGGGCCGGTCGTCCGGCACCAGCGCCAGGGCCTCGGCCCGGCTCGCGGCATCCAGGTAGCCGCGCGCGGCCTGATCCTCGATCAGCTGCTCGATCCGCCGGCCGGCCCGCACCGCTTCCGGCGGCAGTCCGTTCAGCGCCGCGGCGATGCTGTTGGCGGCCATCACCACACCCGTGGCATCGAACAGGATGATGCCCTGCCGGCTGTTCTCCAGCATGGCCTGCAGGATGGCGGCGCGGCGCTGGGCTTCCTGCTCGGCATGGGCCAGGGCGGTGATATCGGCCGAAGCGACCACGAAGCCGCCATCCGGCGTGGGGTCGGAGGTCACCTCGAGGATGCGGCCATCCGGCGTGGCGCGGTTGTAGCGGGCCGGGCGGCTGCGATCCATCGCCAGCGCCATCCGGGCGGTTGCCTCGCCATCCCCGCTGAGCACCCGGAGCGCCAGCTGTTCCTCGATCAGCTCGTCGAGCAGCCGGCCCGGCCGCAGCGTGCCGGGCGGATGGCCGCCGAAGCTGCCGGCCAGGGTATTGGCCGCGATCACCCGGCGATCCGGCCCGTAGTAGCAGATGCCGTGCCGGATATTGTCGAGCATGACCTCCAGGATGCCGGTCCGCTCGCGCGCCGCCGCCTCGGCCTGGGTCAGCGCGGTGATGTCGCTGTAGGTGGCGACGAAGCCGCCATCCGGCGTCGGGTCGGCGACGATCTCGATGACCCGGCCGTCCGGCCGATGCCGGCTGCGCCGCTGCGGCTTGCGGTAGTCCTCGGCCAGTGCCGCATCGGCTGCGGCACGCGACACGATGCCGGCGGCGACCACCTCGTTCGCCAGCTCGGCATGCGTCTGGCCGGGGCGAAGCTGCTCGATCGCCAACCCGTTGAACTCCGCCGCCAGCGCATTGGCCGCCACCAGCCGGTGGTCGCGGTCGAACAGCGCGATGCCGTGCCGCATGCTGTCCATCATCAATTGCAGCAGCCTCGCCCGGTCGGTCGCCACCGCCTGCGCCTCCAGCAGGTCGGTCACGTCGGCATGGCTGACGATGAAGCCGCCATTCGGTGTCGGGTTGGATACGATCTCGAGGATGCGCCCGGCCGGGGTGCGGCGGACATAGCGGGCCGGCACGCCGCGGTTCAGCGCATGGGCCATCCGCACCACCTCCGCGGTCGTCGCGGCATCGCCGAAGATGCCCTGGAGCGCCTGGCGTTGCAGCAAGTCCTCGTAGCTGATGCCGACCGCGATCGTCAGTGCCGAGGTGCCGGTCAGCTCGTCCACCAGCTTGTTGTAGGCGACCAGCCGCTGGTCCGGGCCGAAGTAGCGGATGCCGTGCCGCAGGTTGTCCAGCATGACCTGCAGCACCGCGGCACGGTTGGAGGCTTCCGCCTTGGCGGTCTCGAGGTCGGTCACGTCCGAACAGGTGATGATGAAGCCGCCATCCGGCGTGGGGTCCGAGCCGATGTCGATCATCCGCTGGTCGGGCAGCCGGCGCTGGAAGCGGGCCGGCCGGCTGCGGTCGAGGCCGATCAGCTCGGCCGCCACCCGGGCTCCCTCCGGATCCGGGCCGAAAACTCCAGCCAGGCGTTGCTCGCAGACCAAATCCTCGAAGACGGCGCCGGCGCGGCCCTGCAGGTCCGGCAAGCCGAGGCTCGGTCCGGCGAGCCGGTTGGCCACCAGCAGGCGCCGGTCCGGCCCGAACATGAGGATGCCATGCCGGATGTTGTCCATCGTCAGCTGCAAGGTCTGGGCGCGGTGGCGCGCCGCCGCCTCGGCCAGGGCCTGGGCGGTGATGTCGGTGAAGGTCACGACCCAGCCGCCATCGGGCGTGGGATCGGAGAAGACCTCGACCACCCTGCCATCCGGCATGTGCCGGGTGCGCCGCCACGGCTGGCGGCGATCGACCCCGAGCAACTGGGCCAGGGTCGCATCGGCCGCCGCCCCGGTGCCGTACATGCCGCGGGCGTGCTGCATGCGGATCTGTTCGAGCGCCAGGATCCCGGGCCGCAATTCCTCGGCCGACAAGCCACCGATCGCGGTCGCCAGCGTATTGGCGGCGAGCAGCCGGTCGTCGGGGCCGAACAGCACAATGCCGTGCCGCATGGTATCGAGCGCCGCCTGCAGCACGGCGGCGCGGGAGGCGGCGGCGGCCTCGGCGGTCGCCAGGGCGGTGATGTCGCTGAAGGTGACGGCGAAGCCACCGTCCGGCGTCGGGTCGGAATGCACCTCGATCAGGCGGCCATCCGCGAGATGGCGCAGATAGCGGTGCGGCCGGCTGCGGTCGAGCGACAGCAGCCGCGCCATTTCCGCCGCGGCCTCCGGCGGCGGCCCGAGACCACCGAGGGCGGCCTGATGGCGCACCACCTCCGCATAGGTGGCGCCGGGCCCGATCTGCTCGACCGCCGGGCCGTCGAGCGGGTTGGTCTGCCGGTTGACCGCGATCAGCCGGTGGTCGGGCCCATAGAGGGCGATGCCATGCCGGATGGTGGCCAGCATGGTCGCCTGGATTTCGGCCTGCCGTTCGGCCGCCGCCTCGGCGCGCACCAGGGCGGTCACGTCGGTCCAGGTGATGACGAAGCCGCCGTCCGGCGTCGGGTCGGAAACGCTGTCGACGACCCGCCCATCCGGCATGCGCCGGCGCATGCCATGCGAGAGGCGGCGGTCGCGGCGGCCAACCTCGGCCGCCGTGGCGGCTGGGTCGGGGGTGTCGTCGAAGACGCCGTGGCGCATCTGAAACCCGGCGATGTCGGCGGGGGTAAGGCCGGGTCGCAATTCCTCCGGCGGCATCCCGGCAAGGCCGGCGGCCAGCGAATTGGCGATCATGAGCCGCTGGTCCGATCCGAACAGCGCGATGCCGTGCCGCATCGTGTCCTGCATCGTTTGCAGCAGCCGTGCCCGCCGGCTTGCTGCGGCCTCGGCCTGGGCGAGGGCGGTGATGTCGGTGAAGGTGTTGACGAAGCCGCCGTCCGGCGTCGGCTCGGAGCGGACCTCGATCACCGTGCCGTCCGGGGTGGTCCGCTGGTAGCGGATCGGCTGGCGACGATCGAAGGCCAGGATGCGGGCCACCTCCGCCTCGGCCGCGGCCCTCGTGCCGAAGGTGCCGTTGGCTGCCTGGCCGGCGACGATATCCTCGAAACGGGCGCCGACGGTGAGACTGCTTTCCGGCGCGCCGCTGAGCCGGCCCGCCAGGCGGTTCACCGCCAGCAGCCGGCGGTCGGGGCCGTATTGCGCGATGCCGTGGTGGATATGGTCCTGCATGGTCTGCAGCAGGGCGGCGCGATGGCGGGCTTCCGCCTCCGCCCGGGCCAGCCGGGTCACGTCGATATGGGTGACGATGAAGCCGCCGTCGGGAGTGGGTTCCGAGCGGACTTCGACCATGGTGCCGTCTGGCCGGGTGCGGAGATAGGCATGCGACCGTGACCGGTCGGCGGTCAGCGCGGCTTCGGCCAGGCGCTGCGCTTCCGGCGTCGGCAGTTCGCCATTGGCCATCAGCTCCCGTGCCATCGCGTCGAAGCTTCGCCCCGGGCGCAGTGACCCGGGCGGCATGCCCGAAAGGGCTGCGGCGAGGGCGTTCGATTCCACCAGCCGGCGGTCCGGTCCATAGACGATGACGCCGTGCTGCAGGTTGTCGAGCGTGGCCCGCAAGGTCGCTGCCTGGTGGCCTACCGCGGCCTCGGCCTCGGTGCGGGCGGTGATGTCGCTGACGGTGATGACGAAGCCGCCCCCCGGCACGGGGTCGGAGGTGACCTCGACCACCATGCCGCAGGGCCGGGTGCGGATGTGGCGAAGCGGCTTGCTGCGGTCCTGGGCGAGGGCCTCCGCCAGCCTGGCCTCCGCGGCGGCGCCGAATTCGCCGGCCGCGGCCTGCGCCTGGAGCAGCAAGGCGAGGGGTTGGCCGGGCCGCAGCAGATCCACGGCGAAGCCGCCCAGCGTCGCGGTCAGCCGATTGGCGGCGACCAGCCTGCCGCCGGCATCGAACAGCGCCACGCCCTGGCGCAGGGCATCCAGCAAGACCTGATGCAGCCGGGGTTCGGACCCCGGTCCCGGGATCGAGGCTTCCGCCAGGTGCCCGAGCCGGATCAATCGTGGCGGTAGGGCGGGTTGGCCCGGGTCCGGGTCCGGTACCTCGATCATGCGGCTTCATCCGGGGCACGTAGCCCATGCAGCGCGAGCAGGACGGTGGCGAGGACCAGCACGGCGCAGGCCTGGTGCAGCGTGCCGAGCCAGACCGGCACGACCGCCAGCAGGGTCGCGACGCCCAGCCCGTATTGCAGGGCGACGGCGCCGCCGAGCCCGAGGCAGGCGGTGCGGGCGAAGCCGGGCGGCAGGCGGCGGGCGGCGGTGAAGGCGGCGCCCAGCGCGGCGA
>JAQGIA010000088.1 GCA_028291445.1 Belnapia sp. | reverse complement strand
ATATTGGCCCGCAGCGAGGCCAGGGTCATGTCCCGGATGTCGATGCCGTCGATGGTGATGCGGCCGGCCTCCACCTCGTAGAAACGCGGCAGCAGCGAGCAGATGGTGGTCTTGCCGGCCCCCGAGGGGCCCACCAGCGCGACGGTCCGCCCCGCCTCGATGCTGAGATCCAGGTCACGCAGCACCGGCCGGCCGGGCTGGTAGCCGAAAGTCACGCCCTCGAAGCGCAGCGCGCCGTGCAGCGTGCCGGCATCCCGCGCCCCGAGGCGGTCGGTGATATCCGGCTCGGTCGCCAGCAGGTCGAGAAAACTCCGAAAACCGGCGATGCCGCGCGGATAGGTCTCGATCACCGCGCTGATCTTGTCGAGCGGCCGGTAGAAGACGTTGACCAGCAGCAGGAAGGCGACGAAATCGCCGACCGAGAGGCTGCCCCGCACGATCAGCAGCGCGCCCGCCAGCATCACCACCACCTGCACCAGCCGCATGCCGAGGTAGTTCAGCGTCTGGCTCACCGCCATGATGCGATAGGCCTCCAGCTTGGTGCGCTGGTAGCTGGCGTTGTCGGCGGCGAAGAGCGCGCGCTCATGCGCCTCGTTGGCGAAGGCCTTGACCACGCGGATGCCGCCGACGGCTTCCTCGATGCGGGCGTTGAAGGCGCCGACCCGGCCGAATTGCGCCTGCCAATTCGCCGTCATCCGGCCGCCGTAATGCGCCACCACCCAGCCGATCCCCGGCACCACCAGCGCCGTCAGCAGCGCCAGCGTGGGGCTGACCAGCAGCATCAGGGCGAAGGCGCCGAGGAAGGTCAGCACCGCGATCAGCAGGTCTTCCGGCCCGTGATGCGCGACCTCGCCGATATCCTCCAGGTTCTTGGTGACGCGGCCGACCAGGTGCCCGGTCTTCTGGCGGTCGTAAAAGCGGAACGACAGCTTCAGCAAATGGTCGAAGGCGCGGCGGCGCAATTCCGTCTCGATGGCGATGCCGAGCACATGGCCCCAATAGGTGACGATCGCCATCAGCCCGGCATTGGCGAGGTAGACCGCCAGCAGCCCGACCACCGCGACGCCGATGAGTTGCAGATCCTGCTGCGGCAGCAGATGGTCGATGAAGGCCCGCACCGCCATCGGGAAGCCCAGCTCCAGCATGCCCGATAGCGCGGCGCAGCCGAAGTCCAGCAGCAGCAGCCGCTTGTGCGGGCGGTAGAAGGCGATGAATTGCTTGAGCATGCAGGAGCGTGCCGTTCGGTGGGAGGCGGCGGGTGCGGTCGTGTAGCATCCGCGCCCGATGCCACCTACCAGTCCCGCCGCCGTCGCCGGAACCCTTCGACGGCCGGATTGTTGACCCGCCGGCTGGCATGGGGGTTATGGCGGATGGCGGGGCCCGGGGGATCGAAGCACGGGGGATCGAAGGCAGTCATCTATGCCGCGCTGGCCGGCAACCTCGCCATCGCCGCGACGAAATTCGCCGCCGCCGCCTTCACCGGCTCCAGCGCCATGCTGAGCGAGGCGATCCATTCCAGCGTCGATACCGGCAACCAGGGCCTGCTGCTGTACGGGCTGCGCCGCGCCGTGCGGCCGCCGACCGCGCAACACCCCTTCGGCCATGGCATGGAGCTGTACTTCTGGGCCTTCGTCGTCGCCCTGCTGATTTTCGCGCTGGGCGGCGCCTTCTCGATCTACGAAGGCTGGCACAAATTCAACAATCCCGAGCCGGTCGCCAGCGCCTGGATCAATTTCGCGGTGCTCGGCGCCTCGGCGGTCTTCGAGGCGCTGTCCTTCCGCGTCGCCTGGCGGGAGTTCAACCGCAGCCATGCCGGCGAGCCCTTCTGGTCCGCCATCCACCGCAGCAAGGACCCCAGTGTCTTCGCCGTGCTGCTGGAGGATGCGGCGGCGCTGCTCGGCCTGCTCATCGCCCTGGTCGGGCTGGGGCTGGCGGAATGGCTGGAGATGCCACAGCTGGACGGGCTCGCCTCGATCGGCATCGGGCTGCTGCTGGTGGCAACCGCCGGCTTCCTCGCCAATGAGACCCACAGCCTGCTGACCGGCGAGGCCGCCTCACCCCAGGTGATCGCCGGGGTGCGCGCCCTGCTCGCTGCCGATCCGCGGGTCCGTTCGGTGGAGGAACTGCTGAGCCTGCATTTCGGCCCCGCCGAAGTGATGCTGGCGCTGACCATCGACTTCGATGATAGGCTCCCCGGCGCCGCGATCGAGACGGCGGCCGGCGATATTACCCATGGGATCGAAGCCGCTTTTCCCGAAATCACCCGGGTCTTCCTCCGGCCGCGCCGACCGCACTCCAACCAGCATGGAATGACCACATGAACCTGTTCACCATCGAGGTCGCCGGCAAGGCCGTCCTGGTCTTCCCCGAAGCCGACCGCAGCACCGCCGAGATTCTGGCGCAGGAGGAAATCGGCCCGGATCTGATGGAATTCGCGGTGGCGGGCGAGCCGCTCTGGGATGGCGAGACGCCGCTTGCCGTCCGCGCCGCCAATCCGGCGGAAACCGCCCAATGGACCGAAAGCCTGGCCGATGTCAGCCGGCTCGACGGCGGTGCCGAGCCGCCCGATCCGGACAGCTATGCGGTCTTCCTCATCGATGTCGACGACGAGGAGGAGACCTAGAGCGTAATCGCCCAAGGTGGAGCCGCCGAGGGGCGTGGATCACCGGGCAAAACAACAACCCAGGCCATGATCGGCGCTTCTATCGGCGCGGATCGCGGCCTGGCCCTCACCCGGCCTTGCGCAAGGGGCGCAGGAAGCGGGTCCCCTGCGCCGTGAAGCCGGTGGCGCGGCAGAAGGCATCGAGCGAGGGCGCGGCTTCGCCCGGGGCCAGCAGTTCCAGCGCGCCGCAGCCGGCGGTCCGTGCCGCCTGCGCCGCCGCCTTGAGCAGCAGCCGGCCGATCCCCCGGCGGCGGTCCGCCGGCCGGACCAGCAGGCCGGTGATCTGGGCGATGGGCTGCGCCGCGCCCAGCGTGCGGTACCAATGCAGCACGACCAGGCCGCTCGGCGGGCCCCATTCGGCGGCGATCAGCGCGGCGCCGGCGGCCTGCTGCAGGGCAGCCAGCCGCTCGGCCAGGGCAGCCGGGGCGATGGCGCAGCCGGCCTCGGCCAGCACCTCGGCCAGGCCGGGCGCATCGGGTTTGGTGGCGGCGCGGATTTCCAGGCCGTAGCGCGACGCCATCCGGCATCTCCCTCCCCGATGGTGACCGGAGAGAGATGGGCCGGGGCGTGTCGGCTGAAAAGCGGCGATCAGCGTGGCAGCAGCCGCTTCATCTCGCGCGCCACACCCGCCAGCGCGGCCTCCGGCGCCGCCCGCTGCTCCACCACCCGGGCGAGCGGGTCGATGATCGCCTCCGTCACCCGCACGCCATCGGTGCCGGGGAAGGCGTACCAGGGCTGGGCGATCGGCAGCCGGGCGATGACCGAGGCACCGGTCGCTTCGAGCCAGGCATGCAGCAGCAATTCGGCGCCGAGGAATTCCAGGTGCTCGATCCACGCCGCCAGGCCGCGCGGACCGGCCAGGTGCAGCACCACGGCAGCGGCCCGGCGCGAGGCGTTTTCCAGTCAGGCCTGGACGCCTGACGGTTCGGAAAGCGCCCTGGGCCGTTCAGACAGATCTGGGTCGTTCAGACAGCTTTGAGTCGTTCAGGCATGGGTATGCGGATGCTCGTGCGGCCCGGCACCGTGGTCGTGGGCCGCCGGCTCCTCGGCCGCCGGGACCAGATGCAGGCCGTGGTGGCGGACGCCGCGTTGGCTGGTGATCTCGTCGGCGAAGCGCC
>JAQGIA010000062.1 GCA_028291445.1 Belnapia sp. | reverse complement strand
GCCGTGGCGGGCGTGGTGGTCGGCCTCGCGGTCGGCACCTGGAAGCCGCTGGAGAAGCTGGTGGAGCCGATGATCGAGCTGCTGCGACCGATCCCGCCGCTGGCCTTCCTGCCGATGATGGTGCTGTTGTTCGGCATCGGCGAGATGTCGAAGATCGCCTTCATCGCCTATGCCGCCTTCTTCCCGGTCTTCACCACCACGCTCGAGGGCATCAAATACGTCGATCCGGTGCTGATCCGCGCCGCTTCCAGCCTGGGCGCCAGCCGCACCGACCTGTTCCGCTACGTGGTGCTGCCGGCGGCGACGCCGTCGATCATCACCGGCCTCCGGCTCGGCTTCGGCCTGTCCTTCTTCGTCATCGTCGCGGCCGAGTTCATCGCCGCCGACAGCGGGCTCGGCTACATGATCAACGATGCGCGAACCTTCTTCCTGGTCTCGCAGATGCTGCTCGGCGCGGTGGTCATCGGGCTGATCGGCTTCGTGGTGAACCTGGTGCTGCGGAGCATCGAAGGCTGGCTGCTGCGCTGGCGCGTGGCGACGCGGGGTTAAGCATTATGGACCATCCCATGCCGGTGGCCGCCGCCACCATGACCAATGGCTCCACCAATGGCTCCCCTGGGGGCCGTGCGAAGATCAGCATCCGCGGCGCTGCCAAGCGCTTCGGCGACATGGTGGCGCTGGAAGGCGTCGACCTCGATCTGCAGGAGAACAGCTTCACGTGCCTGCTCGGTCCTTCCGGCTGCGGCAAGTCCACGTTGCTGAACATGATCGCCGGCTTCGCCGAGCCCAGCGCCGGGCAGGTGCTGGTCGATGGCGTGGCGGTGAAGGGACCCTCGGCCGATCGCGGCGTGGTCTTCCAGGAATACGCGCTGTTCCCCTGGCGCACCGCGCTCGACAACGTCGCCTTCGGGCCGATGCTGAAGGGCCGCAGCAAGGCGGAGCAGCAGGAGGTGGCGCGGCGCTACCTGACCCTGGTCGGCCTGGCCGGGCATGAGCAGAAATACCCGGGCAATCTTTCCGGCGGCATGAAGCAGCGCGTCGCCATCGCCCGGGCGCTGGGCAACGACCCCACCGTGCTGCTGATGGACGAGCCCATCGGCGCGCTCGATGGCCAGACCCGCGAGACCGTGCAGGAGGAACTGCTGCGGATCTGGGAGGTGGACCGCAAGACCGTGGTCTTCGTCACCCACTCCATCTCCGAGGCGATCTTCCTGGCCGACCGGGTGGTGGTCATGGCGACCCGGCCCGGCGCGGTGAAGCAGGTCTTCGACATCGAGATGCCGCGGCCGCGCGAGCGGACCGATGCGGATTTCGTCCGGCTGGAGCGGGAGATCAAGCTGCTGGTGCGGGCCGAGGTCCAGAAGCTGGGCGTGATCTAGCGACATCCGCCAGCACGAGACGCCGCGGTAACAGGTCGCCGTAGGACGGGGTCGCCTCCCGCTGCAAGCGCTGGCGGGCCAGCCAACCGAAGACGCCCCCGTTGCGGGCAGCCCCGCCGGTCAGCCAGTCCCGCAGCATCGGCGCGGCGAAGGCCGGCATCTCCGGGGTGGCAGCCAGGGCGGCGGTGAGGGCGGCGGCTTCCATCGGGGCGCGGGCCTCGCGGATGCGGCGGCGCCAGGCGCGGCGCAGGCCCTTCGGGCTGAACCGGGCCAGCGGCGCCACCCGCCAGGTGGCCTCCTCCGCCACCACGATGCGGTCGCCCAGCAGCCCGGCGATCACCGGATGGATCTCCCGCAGCCCGACCGGCAGCCGCAGCCCCTCCTGCGCGATGCGGTCGAGGAAACGGCCGCGCAGCGCATGCAGCGACCCATGCAGCGCGTCGCCCGAGCGAAGCACCGCGCGCTGCGCCGCGGCCCGGCGACCGGTGGAGGGCAGGGCGGTCGCCGCCTCGGCTTCCGGGTGCTCGGCCAGGGTCGCGGCCAGGGAGCGCAGGGCGCCGGGGGTCATGGCGGCATGGGCATCGACGAAGACATGCATGGCCGCGGCCGGCCGCAGGCTGTGCAGGTAGTGGTTCCAGGCATTGGCGCGGTCGCCGTGGGGGATGTGGAACAGCCGCAGGCGCGGCCGCGTCCCGCCCTCGGTGCCGGCGGCGAAGCGTTCCGCCACGGCGACGCTGGCATCGACCCCGCCGTTCAGCAGCAGGGTCACCTGGGCGTCATGGCCGGCGGCGGCGGTGGCGATCGCTTCCAGGCAGCGGGCCAGCGAAGCAGCCTCGCCACGGGCGAGGATGACGATGCTCCAGTCGCTGGTGGCGACCATCGGGGTGCTCCGGTCGCTGGAGGCGACCATCGGGATGCTCCAGTCGCCGGCGGCGACCATTGGGGCAGGGGTAACGGCGGACATGGAGAACTCCAGGGTGGCAGCGGGCAGGTTCCGCTCCCTCATGAGGCGGTCTTGCCAGTATAATATTGGCGAATTACGACCGGGCGGCGGCAACGTGGGGGCGGCGGGTTGGTTCGCCGGCAGTTGGTTCGCCAGGCATGGAGACGCAAATGCGCGGCCCCCCGCTGCATCGGCGGCGCTGCCTTCCTATCTTGGGGGCAAGGCGAGGAGGCATCGGCATGAGCGGATCGGCGTTGGAACTGGCGACATTGGGTGGCGGCTGCTTCTGGTGCCTGGATGCGGTCTACCGGGATCTGCGCGGTGTCTCCCGCGTCGTCTCGGGCTATGCCGGGGGGCATACCCAGAACCCCACCTATGAGGAGGTCTGCGGCAAGCAGACCGGCCATGTCGAGGTGGTGCAGATCACCTTCGACCCGGCCGAGATCAGCTATGCCGATCTGCTGCGGGTGTTCTTCACCATCCACGACCCGACCACCAGGGACCGCCAGGGCGCCGATGTCGGCCCGCAGTACCGCTCGGTGATCTATACCCATGGGCCGGAACAGGCCCGGGTGGCGGCCGAGGTGATGGCCGAGGTAACGGCCGCCGGCATCTGGGGCGCCCCGCTGGTGACCGACGTGTTGCCCCTGGAGCGCTTCTGGGCCGGCGAGGCGGAACACCAGGATTACTTCGCCCGCGCTCCCTGGAGCGGCTATTGCCGGGTGGTGATCGCCCCGAAGGTCGCTAAATTCCGCAAGACCTATGCCGATCGCCTGAAGCGGCCGGCCGCCTGATCCGGCGCGGGGCTCGCCTCGCTCCTGCAACCCTTGTTCCTTCGCCTGGTGCATGGCCGCGGCCGCGCCAGCCGTGTTTTGGAAAGCATCGACATGGCCCTGTTCAGCAAGGCAGCCCCGCCGGAAACCTATCCGGTCCAGAAGACCGATGCCGAATGGCGCGCGACCCTGCCGCCCGAGGCCCATCGGGTGCTGCGCGAGCATGGCACCGAGCGCCCCGGCACCAGCCCGCTGAATGCCGAGAAGCGTCCCGGCACCTTCGTCTGCGCCGGCTGCGGCACGGCCCTGTTCGAGACCGGCACGAAATTCGAAAGCGGCACCGGCTGGCCGAGCTTCTTCGCCCCGATCGAGGGCGGGGTCGGCACCACCACGGACCGCAGCTTCTTCATGACCCGGACCGAGGTGCATTGCGCCAACTGCGGCGGGCATCTGGGCCATGTCTTCCCGGACGGGCCACCGCCGACCGGCCAGCGGTACTGCATGAACGGCGCCGCCATGCGGTTCGAGCCGAAGGGCGACTGACGTGCTGCCGCCGGGAGCATGATCGGTTGGGGTGACGAGCCGGGAAGCATGAATCATGCGATAAGACAGTAAGTTGGATCATGCCCGGCGCTTCTGTCGGCGCTGGGCATGATCCGGCAGGGCGGCTCCCGCCAAATCGACTTGCCAAATCCGGGCGCCGGGCGGAATTCTCCTGGCCGAACCTTGGAATCTCGCCATCATGCGGCACTTGCCCGCGGTCTGCCTGCTCAC
>JAQGIA010000044.1 GCA_028291445.1 Belnapia sp. | reverse complement strand
CGATGGAGGTCACACGCTGCATCCACCAGTGATGCGTGCCGCCCTTGGCCGAACCCAGGCCGCGGACGCGGCCGAGCGAGGACCGCAGCGTCGCTTCGCCGGTATGTTCGTTGGAGGCCATGATCGTTGTTCCTCAGGCCCAGGAGATGATGGCGATGAGCCAGGTGAGCACCGTCAGCACGACCGTACCGACCAGCACCAGCTTGCCGCTGCGATAGGTGGTCGGGATGTCGTAGCCATAGCCCGCGTCCCAGCCCAGGTGCCGCACGCCGTTCAGCGTATGGTACCAGGCCGCCGCGGTCAGACCGAACAGGCCCAGCAGGCCGAGCCAGGAGGACATGAACCACTGCACCCGGGCAAAGGCCTCGGGACCGGCGGCGGCGGCGACCAGCCACCAGACCAGCAGCACCACGCCGAAGGACCAGGCAACGCCGGTGATGCGCCCGGCGATCGACAAAGCGCTGGTCAACTGGAACATGTCGTAGACCTGCAGATGCGGCGAAAGCGGCCGTTTGACGGCCGAGCCATCCGACCGGCGGCCGGCCATGGTCGCCTCGCGATTGTCCTTCATGATGGACATTGGGTGATCCACTCCGGGGGTGCGGGCGCCGCGTTGGTCGGGGCGCGCTTCGTCGCTTGGGCTATGTCGCTGAGGCTATTTATTGTGCCGTGCGGCATAGCGTCAATTGCACGGGACCGTGGAAGGAAGACTCGCATGCCGGGACCTAGGAATGTTATCCTTTTCCATGGCCGATTTATCCTCTCCCGATCCGCCCCGGCAGTTGCCGGCACCGCAGCCGCTGATCCAGCGGCTGCAACCGCTGGTCGATGTCCTCTACAAGCTGCTGGTCGCCAGCGCCGCCGCCCTGGCGGTCTGGAAGGGGCTGCGATGATGCCCAGCCCGATACCAATGTTGTCCTAACCGGAGAGTTTCAGCCCGGCGACCCCGGCCAGGATCAGCGTCAGGCAGAGGATCCGCGCGGCGCTGGCCGGGTCCCCCTCCACCGCCATGCCCCAGATCGCCGTCCCGGCCGCACCGATCCCGACCCAGACGGCATAGACGGTGCCCATCGGCAGCAATTGCAGCGCGCGGGACATGCAATAGAAGCTGACCGCCATGGCCGAGACCGTGGCCAGGCTCTGCCAAAGCCGGGTGAAACCCTCGGTATACTTCAGCAGCACCGCCCAAACGATCTCGAGGCTGCCGGCAATCGCCAGCCAGATCCAGGCCATGTCATTCGTCCCCCGGCTTGACAGACGGCCTTCCCCGGCGCGCCCTTGGCCCCAGAAAGCGCACGACTCCTCGGAAGCGCAAGTCTCCCGGGAAGCGCGAGGCCCCCAGCGGCCGCAGAACTCCAGGAGGCGCAGGACGGGGCCGATGAGCATGGGGCCGATGACCACCGCCATTCTCTACGCCCTGCTCTGCAACCTGCTCTATGCCATCGGCTATGCCTTGGCGAAGCTGTTGGCCGCCGACCTCGACCCGATCGAGATCACCTTCCTGCGGAGCGCCCTGGTGCTGGTCGCCGCCGCCGGGATCTCGCTGCGGCTGCCCTCCCCCGCCACCGCCTGGGCGCATGCAGCCGCCCCGCCGCGGGCCTGGGACCAGCGGCTGGCCGGGCTGGCGCTGATCGCCTCCACCACCATCAGCGTCTTCGGCTATGCGCTGCTGCCGGTGACGGAAGCCTCGGCGCTGGGCTTCTCCGGCCCCATCCTGCTGACCGCCTGCGGCGCCCTGCTGCTGCGGGAGAAGGTTTCCCCGCGCCGCTGGGTCGCGGTCGGCCTCGGCTTCGCCGGCATGCTGGTGATGCTGCGGCCAGGCGGCAGCCTGTTCGGCTGGACCTCGCTCATCCCCATCGCCGCGGCGCTGTCCTATGCGCTGTACCAGGTGCTGGTCCGCCGCCTGCGCGGCGTGGCCGACGCCAACGATGCCATGGTCCAGGGCGCCATCGCCGGAGTCGTGCTGCTGGCCGTCCCGGCGCTCGTGGTCTGGCGCTGGCCGTCCTGGCCGGTGCTGGCGCTGGTGCTGGTCTTCACCGCGGTGCAGACGGCGGCGCTGGCGGCGCTTTCGGCCGCGGTGCGCCGGGCGGAGGTCTCGGCCATCGCCCCCTGGCATTACTCCCGGCTGGTTTTCGCCCTGGCCATGGATGCCATCCTCTTCGCCCGCCTGCCGCCCGCCGAGGCCCTGGCCGGCGCCTTGCTCATCGCGCTGGGCGGGCTGCTGCTGTTGCGCCGGCCGCCCCATCCGGGCGGTTCGGCCGGGTAAGCCGGCCGACCGCCGCCAGGCACAGGATGGCCAGCGCCAGGAAGCCGACCGCCGCCAGGATCGGTGCCCCCGGCGCCCCGGTCAGGTCGCGCAACTGCCCGGCCACCGGGGGCAGCAGGGCCATCCCGGCATAGAACATGGTGTAGTGCACGCCGACCCCGAAGGCCCGGCTCTCCGGCGCCAGCACCCGGCCGAGCATGGCCATGATCAGGCTCGCCGGCGGCGCCGAAAGCAGGCCGAAGACGATCAGCGTCGCCATCGCCGGCGCCCCGGCCAGCAACGCCAGCAGTGCCAGCCCGGTGCCGGCGATGCACAGGCCGCAGGCCCACAGCGGCCGGCCCAGCCGTTCCACCAGCGCGCCCCCGAAGGGCAGCAGCGGCAGGATGGCCCAGCCGACGAAGGAGGCGATGATCCCGGCCGATTGCGGCGTTTCCCCGCTCGCCACCAGGAAGGCCGGGACGAAGCCCAGCACCACGGCGAAGCCGGCGTTATAGGTCGCCCATAGCCCGCCGATCGCCAGCAGCGGCAGCCATTCATGCCGCATCGGCCGCGCCGGCAGCCGCCCCGGCTGCAAGGCGCCACCCGCCGGCAGCCCCCACCACAGCGCCGGCAGCCCGATGGCGCAAAGCGCGGCGGAGGCCGCCAGCCCCAGCCGCCAATCCGTCCCGAAGGCCGGCAACGCCACCAGCGCCAGGCCGATGCCGGCCGGCCAGGCCGCCAGCAGGACACCCATCGCCGGCGCCAGGCTGCGGCCGGAAAAGCGGTCCAGCACCCGCTTGGTGCAGGCGACCGTCAGCAGCGCGGAGCCACCGCCGGAGACCAGCCGCCCGAGCATCGCAACCCAGATGCCACCCGGCGGCGCCCCCGAGGGCGCTAACGCCAGCACCACCCCGCCCAGGGTCATCAGCAGCAACCCGCCGAGCAGGATCCGGGTATCGCCGAAGCGCGCCAGCAGCCAGCCGGCCGGCAAGGCGAGCGCCACGCCGGCCAGGGAATAGGCGCCGATCAGGCTGCCCAGCATGGCGTAGTCCGGCACCAGCGGCCCGACCAGCAGCGGCCCCAGCGCGCCCACCGCCTGGAACTGCACGCCCATCGCGATGCGGGCCAGGCCCAGCAGCAGCACTTCCGCCCAGCGGTTCAGCGGCATTGCCATCACTGTACGGCCTGGGGCTTGATGGTTTGGGGCTCGATGGTTTGGGGCTCGGGCGCGCCGAACTGGGTGCGGACCAGCCGGGCATAAAGCCCGTCCTCGGCCATCAGCGCCGCATGGCTGCCCTGTTCCACCGCGCGGCCGGCCTGCATCACCACGATGCGGTCGGCATCGCGGACCGTCGCCAGCCGATGGGCGATGACCAGGGTGGTCCGGCCCCGCCGCAGCCGGGCCAGCGCGGTCTGCACCAGCGCCTCGTTCTCGGCATCGAGCGCGCTGGTCGCCTCGTCCAGCAGCAGCACCCGGGGATCGCGCAGCAGGGCGCGGGCCAGCGCCACCCGCTGCTTCTGGCCGCCCGAGAGCCGTCCGCCGGCCGGGCCGAGCGGCGTGGCATAGCCCTGCGGCAGCGCCGCGATGAACTCATGCGCCGCGGCGGCACCGGCCGCCGCCTCGACCTCCGCCACGGTCGCGCCCGGCCGGCCGCAGGCGATATTGGCGAAGACGGTATCGTCGAACATCACCGCATCCTGGCCGACATAGGCGATGGCGTCGCGCAGGCTGGCCAGCGTCACCCCGCGCAGGTCGGCGCCATCCAGCCGCACCGCGCCCGAGGTCGCGTCATGCAGCCGGGGCACCAGCGCCAGGGCGGTGGATTTGCCGGCCCCCGATGGCCCGACCAGCGCCACCGTCTCACCGGGCTCGGCGGTGAAGCTCAGCCCCTCCAGCGCCGCCTCGGCGGTGCCCTCGTAGTGGAAGCCGACATCGAGGAACTCCACCCGGCCCCGCCCGGCGGGCAACGGGCGTGCATCGGCCGCGTCCAGCACCCGGCGCGGCCGGTCCATGACGGCAAAAACCCGGGACAGCCCGGCCAAGCCTTCCTGCAGGGCGGCGTTCAGCGACCCCAGGGCCCGCACCGGGCGGGAGGCGATCAGCAGCGCGGCGACGAAGCCGGTGAACTCGCCCACTGTCCCCTGCCCCTGCGCCACCCGCCAGCCGACGAAGGCCAGCACGCCGGCGACGGCGATGCCGCCCAGCGCCTCCAGCATCGGGTCGAGGCTGGCGCGGGTCCGGGCGATGCCGAACAGCGCCTCCCGCAACTGGGCGAAGGTGCGGCCGGCGCGGGCTTCCTCCTGCGCTTCCAGCCGATAGGCGCGGATCACCCGGGCGGCGCCGAAGCTCTCGGTCAGCTCGGCAGCGGTCTGCCCCATGCGCTCCTGCATGCCGCCCGAGGCGCGGCGGATGCGCTTGCCCAGCTTGAGGATCGGCACGATGGCGATCGGGTACATCACCGCCGCGATCAGCGACATCTGCCAGTCCAGCCACACCATCGAGGCGATCAGCCCGGCGACGGTCAGCACATCGGCCGCGCCGTTGATCGACTTGGTCAGCGCTTCCCGGATGGCGGCGGCATCGACGGTGAAGCGGCTGGCGTGCCGGGCCGGGGCATCCTGCGTCACGCTGGCGAGGTCGGCCCGGGTCAGCGCCCGGAACAGGTCGCCCTGGATCCCCTCGATGACCCGCAGCACCACTGCCTGCACCGCGACGGCCTGACCGTATTGCGCCAGGGCCTTAAGGCAGGTCACCGCGACAATCACCGGCGGGATGAGCCATGCGATACTGGTATCCCCGGCGGAGAAACGGTCGAAGCCCTGCTGAATGACGATGGGATAGAGCGCGGTCAGCCCCGCCAGCGCCAGGGTGCAGACCACCGCGAGCGCGATGCCGCGCCGGTGCCGGGCCAGGTAGTCGCGCGCCAGACG
>JAQGIA010000038.1 GCA_028291445.1 Belnapia sp. | reverse complement strand
CCGGGCGGGGCGTCTCGCCCCGCCAGGCGCTGCTGGCGGTCGCTGCCCCGGTCCTCGGCCTGGTGGCCTGGCACCTCTCGACCAGCGGGCGCGCCTTCAGCCTGATCCCACCGCCCTGGGACGTGGCGGTGCAGTGGTGGGACCTCGCCTTCGGCGGGGTCTGGGACGACCTTTATTCGGCGACGCTGCTCGAGCATTCCTTCGCCAGCGTCAGCCGGGTCTATGGCGGCTTCGCCCTCGCCGCGCTGGTGGCGCTGCCGCTCGGCATGCTGATCGGGCGGATCGCGGTGGTGCGCGACCTGCTCGATCCGTCCTTGCAGATATTGCGGCCGATCCCGGTCACCGCCTGGCTGCCGTTGGCGATGATCGTCTTCGGCATCGGACCGACCTCGGCCTTCTTCCTGGTCTTTCTCGGCGCCTTCTACCCGATCCTGCTGAACACCATCTTCGGCGTGCGCAGCGTGGAGGGGCGCTTGTTCGAGGCCGCAGCGATGCTGGGCGTCAGCCCGCAGGCGGTGTTCTGGAAAGTGGTGCTGCCAGCCTCGCTGCCCTCGATGTTCACCGGGCTGCGGCTGGGGCTCGGCTTCGCCTGGGTGGTGATCGTGGTCGGCGAGATGACCGGGGTGCAGACCGGGCTGGGCGCCATCATCATGGAGGCGCGGCAGTTGTCGCGCACCGAGATCGTCATCAGCGGCATGGTTACCATCGGCGTGCTGGGCTTCCTGTCGGATCAGGCCGTGCAACTGCTGGGGCGCCGCCTGCTGCGCTGGAGTCCGCAACATGGCTGATCCCAACCGGTCCCCAAGCGCCACAGGCGCGGCGCTTGAACCGGAGCGTGGCAGAGGCACGGCACGTGAATCGGAGGGGCGTCAGCCACTTCCGATCCTCGACATCCAACATGTCGACAAGCGCTTCGCCTTCGGGGCTGAGACCATCACGGCGCTGGCCGATGCCTCGCTGCGCATCGCCAAGGGCGAGTTTGTCTGCCTGATCGGACCGTCGGGCTGCGGCAAGTCGACCCTGCTGCGGATGATCGCCGGCTTCGAGACCGTCAGCACCGGCGCGCTGCTGATGTGGGGCAAGCCCATCGCCGGGCCAGGGCCGGACCGGGGCATGGTGTTCCAGGATTATGGGCTGTTTCCCTGGCTGACGGTGACCGAGAACATCGCCTTCGGCCCGGTGGCCCGTGGCCGGCCCAAGGCGGAAGCCGCGGCAACCGCCCGGCGATTCGTCGAGATGGTCGGGCTGACCCGCTTCGCCGATGCCTGGCCGCATCAGCTCTCGGGTGGGATGAAGCAGCGCGTCGCCATCGCCCGGGTGCTGGCGAACGACGCCGAGGTGGTGCTGATGGACGAGCCCTTCGGCGCGCTCGACGCCATGACGCGCGAGCGCCTGCAGGAGGAGCTGCTGGATATCTGGGCCAAGGCGAAGCTGAGCGTGATCTTCGTGACGCACGCGATCGAGGAGGCGATCATCCTCGCCGACCGGGTGGTGGTGATGTCGCCCGGCCCGGGCCGGATCATCGCCGATGAGCGCATCACCCTGCCGCGGCCGCGCGACCCGACCGGGGTGGAGTTCAACGCGCTGCGGCGGCATTTTTCCGGGTTGCTCGGCAGCCTGCATTGAAACGGGAATCCGCCATGAACCACCATCCCCTGCCCGATTTCTGGGCCGCCGCCAGCGCCGCGGAGCGCAGCGCCGCCTACGACAACAGCAAGGCGGTGGTGGACAGCCCGGCGCTGATCGCCGCGCGCAATGCGGCGGCCGCGCCTTTCCGGGCCGCCCGCTCCGGGCACCTCGACCTCGCCTACGGCGCCGGCCAGCGGAATGCCTGGGATCTGTTCCCCGCCCAGGATCCGGCGGCGCCCTGCCTGGTCTTCATCCACGGCGGCTATTGGCAGCGCAACCGGCGTGAGGATTTTTGTGCCCTCATGGCCGGTGCGCTGGAGCGCGGCTGGTCGGCCGCGCTGCCGGGCTACACCCTGGCGCCGGACGCCTCGCTCACCACGATCGTCGATGAGATCGGGGCGGCGCTCGACTGGTTGCAGGCGCACGGCCCGGCGCATGGCATCGCCGGCAAGGTGGTGATCGCCGGCTGGTCGGCGGGCGGGCATCTGGTCGGGATGGCGCTGTCGCATCCGCTGGTAACGGCGGGGCTGGCGATCTCCGGCATCTTCGAGCTGGCGCCGATCCGCGACACCGAGCTGAACGAGAAGCTGTCGCTGACCGAAGCCGAATTGGCGGCGCTGTCACCGATGCGGCTGCCCATCGTGCCGAAGCCCCTGGCCATCGCCTATGGCAGCCGTGAGCTGCCGGAGCTGCGCCGGCAATCGCGCGGCTTCCACGCGCTGCGGGCCGCGGCGCATGCGCCGGGGCCGCTGATCCCGGTGGTCGGCGCCGACCATTTCCGCATCCTCGAAGCGCTGCAATCGCCCGATGGCGAATTGCTGCGCGCCTGCGACGACCTGCTGAGGCATTGAGCATGGCGGTCCCAGCAGCCTTCACCCTGGATGCGCTGGCGGCTTTCTTCGCCGCTGGCGGCGCGCCACAGGACGTGGCGGAGGCGGCGCTGGCCCGCATCGCCGCCTGGGACGACCCGGCGCTGTTCATCGCGCAGGTCCCGCCCGAGGCGGTCCTGGCCCGGGCGGCGGCGCTGGCGGCCGAAGGCCCGCGCGGCCGGCCGTTGTTCGGCGTGCCCTTCGTGGTGAAGGACAACATCGATGCGGCCGGGTTGCCCACCACCGCCGCCTGCCCGGAATTCGCCTACACGCCCATGGTGGACAGTCCCGCGGTGGCGCGGCTGCTGGCGGCGGGTGGGCTGCTGCTGGGCAAGACCAACCTCGACCAGTTCGCCACCGGGTTGAACGGCACGCGCAGCCCTCATGGCACGCCGCGCAACGCGCTGCTGGCGGATTGCATCCCGGGCGGCTCCTCCTCCGGCTCGGCGACCGCGGTTGGGGCCGGGATCGCCGGCTTCTCGCTGGGGACCGATACCGCAGGCTCCGGCCGGGTGCCGGCCATGGCGAACAACATCGTCGGGCTGAAGCCGAGCCTGGGGCTGGTGCCGACCGAGGGCGTGGTGCCGGCCTGCCGCTCGCTCGATTGCGTCTCGGTGTTCGCGCTGACCGTGGCCGATGCGGCGACGGTGCTGGAAGTGATCGCTGGCCCAACCCCGACCGACCGCTACGCACGCGCCGCCCCGGCGGGCTGGCGCGCCGCCCCCGCCCCGCAACCCGCCTGGCGCCTGGCGGTGCCGCTGGCGGAGCAGCTGGTTTTCGACACGGCGGATGATGCCGCGTTGTTCGACGCTTCCCTGGCGCGAGCCGAGGCGCTTGGCGGCATCGTCGCCCGGGTCGATATCAGCCCTTTCCTGGCGATCGCCCAGCGGCTCTATGACGGCGCCTGGGTAGCGGAGCGCACGGCGGCGCTGCGTGGGATGCTGGCCGACCGGCCGGAGGCCATCCATCCGGTGACGCGCAGCATCCTGGAAGCCGGGCTGCCCAAGCTGAGCATCGACGCCTGGGACGACTTCCATGCGGCGGCCGAAGCCCGCCGGCTGGCACGGGTGCTGTTCGCCGGTGCCGATGTGCTGGTGCTGCCGACCGCCCCTGGCTTGCCGACCCTGGCCGATCTGGCGGCAGCCCCGGTGGCGGCGAACAGCCGGCTCGGGACCTATACGAATTTCGTCAATATCTGCGACCTGGCGGCGCTGGCGGTGCCGGCGGGCTTTCGCGGCGATGGCCGGCCGGCCGGGATCACCCTGGTCGGGCCGGCCTTCACCGAGGCGCGGCTGGCGGGGCTCGGCGCGGCTTTGCATGCGGCGGCCGGGGTAGGGTTGGGGGCGCTCGGTGGGACGCCGCCATCGGCCCGGGCCGCGCCTGTGGCGGATGAGGTGCCGCTGCTGGCCATCGGTGCGCATATGGCCGGCCTGCCGCTCAATCCGCAGATGCTGCGGCATGGCGGGCGCTTCGTGGCAGCGGCGGAAACGGCGCCGCACTACCGGCTGCATGATCTGGGCGGCCGGCCGGGGCTGGTACGGGTCGGCGCGGGCGGCGTCGCCGTCGCCGGCGAGGTCTGGGCCTTTCCGGCGGCGAGCATCGGCGCCTTCCTGACGGAGATTCCGCCGCCGCTCGGCTTCGGCCGGGTCACCCTGGCGGATGGCTCGGCGCCGCTCGGCTTCCTCTGCGAGGCGGCGGGCGCCGAGGGCATGCCGGATATCTCGGCGACCGGCGGCTGGCGGGCCTATCTGACGACGAAGGATCATGCGTGATGGATGTCGATCTCCCCGAGATCCTGGCCGAGATGCAGGCCATGTTCGCCGAGTACGAAAGGGCGCTGACCACCAACGACGTGGCGGTGCTGCAGGCGCTGTTCCGGCGGGATGCGCGGACCCTGCGCTACGGCCCGACGGAGAATTTGCTGGGCTGGGACGCCATCGCCGCCTTCCGCGCCGGGCGCTCGCCGGCCGGGCTGGAGCGCAGCCTGGAGAATACCGTCGTCACCACCTATGGCCGGGACTTCGCCACCGCGAATACCGAGTTCCTGCGCGGCGGCCGGCGCGGCCGGCAAAGCCAGAGCTGGGTGCGCTTCCCCGACGAGGGTTGGCGTATCGTCGCGGCGCATGTGAGCTTCATGGCGTGACGCGGCGCGCCCTGCTGGCCGTGTCCGGGATACTGGCCGGGGTGCTGGCCGCGCCGGCGCTGCGGGCGCAGGCGCGGTCGCTGCGGCTGATCGTGCCCTTCGGGCCGGGCGGCATCACCGATCTGGTCAGCCGGGTGGTGGCGGAGCGGATGGCGCTGGAACTCGGCCAGCCGGTGGTGGTCGAGAACCGGGCCGGCGCCGGCGGCAATATCGCCGCCGAGGCGGCGGCGAAGGCGGCCCCGGACGGGCTGACCCTGCTGGTCGCCTCGACCGGGATGCTGGCGGTCAATCCGGCGATCTATGCGCGGCTGCCCTATGATGCGGCGCGCGACTTCACGCCGGTGGCGCTGCTGGCCTCGACGCCGCATGTGCTGGTGGTGAACCCGAAGGTGGCCACCGACCTGCCTGGCTTCCTGGCGGCGGCGCGGCAGCAGGAGGAGGCGGTGAGCTGGGGGACCGCGGGCAGCGGCTCCTCGCCGCACCAGACCCTGTTGCTGCTGCAATCGCTGGCGGCGGCGCGGCTGCTCACGGTGCATTTCCGCAGCGGCGCGGCCAGCGTCCAGGCGGTGCTGGCGGGCGACGTGGCTGCGACGGCCGAGGCCACGCCTGTCGTCGCCGGCCACGTGCGGGCCGGAACGCTGCGGGCGCTGTGCGTCGCGGCGCCCAAACGCCTTGCCCTGCTGCCGGAGGTGGCAACGGCGGCGGAGCTTGGCCTGCCGGGCTTCGAGAATGGCTCGGTCAGCGGCATCGTCGCGCCGCGCGGCATTCCGGATGCGGCGCTGGCGCGGTTGGCCTCGGCTATCGCCGCGGCCCTGGCGGCGCCCGAGGTGCAGGCACGGCTGGTGCAGCAGGGCACCGTGCCGCTGCCCGGGGATGGCGCCGCCTTCGCCCGGCTGGTGGCGGCGGAAACGGCGCGGTGGCAGCCGCTGCTGGCGGGGGTGCGGGCCGAATAGCCGCGCCTCAGCCCTGCAGATAGGCCTCGGCCGCATCCGCCAGCACCTGGCAGCAGAGCGCCAGATCCTCCTCCTTCGTGTCCTCCGCCCAGTGATGGCTGATGCCCTTGATGGAGGGGGTGAAGATCATCGAGACCGGCATGACGCGGGCGATGTACTGCGCATCATGCCCGGCCCCGCTGGGCATCCGCTGCCAGCGGCCCGGGGCGTGCTTCTCCGCTGCGGCATCCAGCGCCGCCATGGTCGCCGGATCGCAGGGCGCGGGCAGCGACTTGCTGATATTGACCAGTGTCGCGGTGCAGCGTTCGCGCCGGTTGCTCTCCTGAACGCAAGCGCGGACGCAGGCCTCCATGCGTTCCAGCACCGGCAGGGAAATGTCGCGGAACTGGAAGAGGATATCGGCCTTGCCGGGGATGATGCTGGGCGCGCCGGGCTCGACGGCGATGCGGCCGGTGGTCCAGGTGCTGCGGTCGCCGCAGACTTTCGGCAGTTCCTGATCCAGCATCGCCAGTAGGCGGACCGCGGTCAGGCCGGCGTCACGGCGCTCGGCCATGGTGGTGCCGCCGGCATGATCCTGCATGCCTTCGATGGTGATGCGCCATTGCCAGATGCCGACGATGCCGGTGACGACGCCGACGCGGAGCCCGGCATTCTCCAGCTGCGTGCCCTGCTCGATGTGCATCTCGAAGAAGGCCTTGTGCCGGCCCGGCTCGAGCTGCATGCGCGGCAGCCCGGCGAGGCCGGCGGCGGCGAGCGCCTCGCGCAGCGGCGTGCCGTCGTTGCGGCTGCGGCTGCGGTCGATCTCGGCATCGGACAGGATGCCGATGATGGATTTGCTGCCGAGGAAACCGCCCTCGAAGTGGCCCTCCTCATCGGCGAAGGCAGCGACATCGACCGGCAGGCCGGCGCGGGCGAGCGCCACCGCGGTCATCACCCCGAGCGCGCCATCCAGCCAACCCGCCTGGTTCTGGCTTTCGATGTGGCTTCCCGAGAGCAAATGCGGGCCTGACCCCTGGTGCCTGCCATAGACATTGCCGATGCCGTCGATGCTGGCCTCGAGCCCGATCTCCTCAAGCGTGGCGACCAGCCAGCGGCGGCTTTCCATATCCTGCGGCGAATAGGTCGGGCGATGCACCCCGGTCCTGTACTGGCCGATCCTGCGCAGGTCGTTCAGGTCCTTGAGGAAACGCGCGGCGTCGATTGTCGGCATGATGCTGGTCTGCCCCCGGTATGCTGCGATGCAGTGTGACCCATGCGGCATGTGCCTTGCTAGGCCCCGGCGACTCCGGTGTTGCCAGCGTGGCAGCGACCCGCATGGAAATCGCCCCATGGACGCTGCGTTTATGCCGAGACGCCGCAGCCTGCTTGCCGCCACTGCCCTGCTGCCTTTCGCGGCGCAGGCCCAACCCGCATGGTCATGCCGAAGCCTGGCTCGCCACCCTGTGGCGGCCGGAAGTCCGGGTCAAGCTGGAGGACCAGGGCTATGAGATCCTCGGCCTTGATGCGACGCAATTCGCCGCTCGCATCCGCCGCGATACCCTGGCCTATGCGGCGACCATCAAGGGAGCCGGCATCACCGCGGATTAGCGCCGGCCGGGGGTGGCCATCGGCGGCCTGTTTTTCCGCCGCCGATGGGTGCAGGCTGGGCGCAATACCATGGTGGGGAAGGCCCAGGAATGCGCTTCGGTCTGTTCGGGGGTGCGCGCACCAGGCGCGCGGTCGGCCTGGCGGATAGCCAGGGCTACCAGGATTTCATCGGCTATATCCAGGAGGCCGAACGGCTCGACTTCCATAGCTTGTTCATGGTCGAGCACCATTTCACCGGCCAGGGCCAGGTCTCCGCCTCGCTCACCCTGCTGGCCTATCTGGCTGCCAAGACCTCGCGCATCCGGCTCGGTACCGCCGTTGTGGTGCTGCCCTGGCACAATCCGGTGCTGATCGCCGAGCAGGCGGCGACCCTCGACCTGCTGTCCAACGGGCGGTTCGATTTCGGCGTCGGCAAGGGCTACCGGGTGACGGAATTCGACGGCTTCTGCATCCCGCCGGCCGAGGCCAGCGAGCGCTTCGACGAGGCCATCGCCATCATCCGCCGGGCCTGGACCAGCGAGGAGCGCTTCAGCCACCATGGCAAGCGCTGGCATTTCGAGAATGTGGTGGTGGAGCCGGCACCGGTCCAGCAACCGCATCCGCCGCTCTGGCTCGCCGCCGGCAGCACCGAGAGCATCGAACGGGCGGCGCGCGACGGCTTCAACCTGCTGCTCGACCAGCTCGCCTCGGTCGAGCAGATCATCGAGCGGGTGGCGATCTTCCGCGCCGAATGCGCCCGCGCCGGCCGGACCTATGCGCCGGAGATGGTGGCGGTCGCCCGCGCCCTCCAGATGATCCACACCGAGGCGGAGCGGGAGGCGGCCTATGCGACGCGGCGGCGGGTGGTGGGGGTGATCGGCGACCTGCAGAAGGGTGCCCGGGCGTCGAGCGTCGAGGCGGATGACGCACCCCTGCTGGGCACCCCGGACGAGATCATCGCCCGGCTGCGGCGGCTGGAGGCGGGCGGGGTGGAATGCGTGTTGCTGGTCGACCCGAATGCCAGCATCGGCAACCTGCGGGCCTTCGCGGCGGAAGTCATGCCGGCCTTTGTCCAATCTCAGGCGGAGGCCGCGGCATGAGCCGGCTACCCAAGCTCGAACGGGAATCGCTCGACCCGGCCGCCCAGGCGGTCTGGGACCGCATCGCCTCGGGCGCCCGAGG
>JAQGIA010000036.1 GCA_028291445.1 Belnapia sp. | reverse complement strand
GGATGGATATCGACCATCCCGCGGATCTCGCCAGCTTCGTCAGGCTGCCGGAGGCCAAGGGCACCCGGACGCTCGCCTTCCTGCGCGAGAATGGCTTGGCCTAGCGCATGGAACGGCAGGGAGAGGCTTGGAGAGGGAGCATTTCCCTCTCCGACCTTGCCTCAGTCCATCGACGCCCCGGACTGCTCCACCAGCCCCTGCCACACCTTCTCCTGCGCCTTCAGGTACTCGCCATAGGCAGCCAGCGTCGCATCGGCGACCGGGGTGAAGCCGATCGGCTCCATCCGCTGGCGGAAGGCCTCGGAATGCACGACCTCGCTGATGGCCTTGTGGAGGATGGCGATGCGGTCCGCCGGCACGCCGGCCGGCGCGTTGATGGCGTACCAACTCTGCATGTCGATGGCGGCGTCCGGCAGCAGCTCCTGCATCGCCGGCACCTCGCGCAGTTCCGGCACATAGCCGATGCGCTCGGCGCTGCCGACCGCGAGGGGGCGGAAGCTGCCTTCGCGGATATTGCCGATCGCCGCCGGGATCACGTCGAACATCATGTCGATATTGCCCGCCAGCAAATCCTGGAAGGCCGGCCCGCCGCCGCGATAGGGCACGTGGGTGATGTCGACGCCGGCCGCGCGCTTGACCGATTCGATGGTCAGGTGGCTGACCGTCCCGGTGCCGGAGGAGCCCATGGTGAGCTTGCCCGGATCCTTCTTCGCCGCCGCCATCAGCTCGGCGAAGGTCTTCCAGGGCCGGTTGGCGTTGACGATCAGCACCACCGTGCCGGTGGTCACCCGGGTCACCGGCGCCAGGTCGCGGATCGGGTCCAGCGGCATGGATTTGCGGAACAGGAATTTATTGGCGCAGAGGATGGAGGCCGAGCCGAGCAGCACGGTATGGCCGTCCTTCTCCCCCTTGGCGACGGCATCGGCACCGATGTTGCCGCCGGCGCCGCCCTTGTTCTCGACGATCACATTCTGCCCGAGGACCGACTGCAGCCGCTCCGCCAGGAAGCGGCCGGTGAGGTCCACGGCACCGCCGGGCACGAAGGGCACCACGATCCGCATCGGCCGGGTCGGGAAGGCGGCCTGGGCGCGAGCCGAGGAGAGGGCAGGGAGGGCGAGGGCGGTGGCCCCCAGCAGGGCACGGCGATGCAGCATCGGTGGTCTCCGGCAGGTTGCGGCTTCGGCCGGCCTCCATTTCCGGACGCCGTCGGGCCTTTGACGCAGCCTTAACGCGGGGCGGCCGAAAAGACGATGGAAGACCGCGATTCGGCCTGGATTCAGGCTCAGCCGGCCAGCGCCGCCTTCCGCCGGGGTGCGGTCTGCACCACCTCGGTCAGTGCCGCCGCGGCATGGGAGGCCTGCTGCCGTGCCGCCGGCACCGCCCCGTACAGGGTGGTGCGCTGCTCGGGATTCCGGCCGATGGAGCGGATCAGCGCCTCCATCGCCGCGGGCGGGAATTCCTGGCCGTGCTGGGTGCCGGCGGCGCGGCTGATGCTCTCGTTCATCAGCGTGCCGCCGAGGTCGTTGGCCCCGGCCTGCAAGGCCAGCGCGGCGCCGGCCGGGCCCATCTTCACCCAGCTTGTCTGGATGTTGGTGATATGCGGGTGCAGCACCAGCCGTGCCACGCTGTGCATCAGCACCGCCTCGCGGAAGGTCGGCCCGCGCCGCGCCAGGCCCCGGAGGTACATCGGCGCCTCCATGGCAACGAAGGGCAGGGGCACGAATTCGGTTAAGCCACCCGTTTCCGCTTGCAGGTCGCGCAGTGCCAGCAGGTGCCGCGCCCAATGCTTCGAGGTCTCGACATGGCCGTACATGATGGTGCTGGTGGTGCGCAGCCCGAGCCCGTGCGCGGTGCGCGCCACCTCCAGCCATTGCGCGGTATCGACCTTGTCCGGGCAGATGATGGCGCGGATCTCGTCGTCCAGGATTTCCGCCGCCGTTCCCGGCAGGGTGCCGAGTCCCGCCGCCTTCAGCCGCGCCAGGTAGTCGCGCAGCGACAGTCCCAGGGTCGCGGCGCCCTGGGTCACCTCCAGCGGGGAGAAGGCATGGATATGCATCTCCGGCAGCACCGCGCGGATGGCTTCGCAGATGCCGGCATAAGTATCGCCGGTATAATCCGGATGGATGCCGCCTTGCAGGCAGACTTCCGTCGCCCCGCGGTCCCAGGCCTCCACCGCGCGGCGGATGATCTCGCCATGGTCGAGGTCATAGGCCGGGCCACGCAGCGCCTCATGCGTCTTGCCCTTGCTGAAGGCGCAGAAGGTGCAGCGGTAGGTGCAGATATTGGTGTAGTTGATGTTGCGGTTGACCACGTAGCGCACCGTCTCGCCGGAGACCGCGCGGCGCAGCGCATCGGCGGCGCTGGCGACATGCGCATGATCGGCATCCCGCGCCGCGAATAGCCGCATGATGTCGGGCGCCTCCAGCCGCGCCCCGCCGGCGGCGCCTTCCACCAGGCGCGCCAGCGCCGCATCGGCCTTCGCGAGCCGTGCCGCCGGCAGCCGCGGCGGCGTGGTCTCGCCCGGCGACCAGTCGTCGCCGCGGGCCCAGCCCTCGGCATCGCTCATCCGGCGCACCTGCTTGGCTACTTCCGGCGCCAGCCAGACATCCGGCGCGGCGGCATAGGCCGGGTAGGCCGGCAGCCGCTGGACGAGCACCTTGCCGGCCTCGGCGGTACGCGCCGCCAGCGCCTCGATCGCCGGCCAGGGCGCCTCGGGGTTCACATGGTCCGGCGTCACCGGGGAAACGCCGCCCCAGTCGTTCAGCCCCGCCGCCACCAGCCGCTGGTAGACCCCCGGCGACAGGTTGGGCGGTGCCTGGATATTCGCCGCCGCGCCGAGGATCAGCCGCGC
>JAQGIA010000680.1 GCA_028291445.1 Belnapia sp. | reverse complement strand
TTGCTAGGCTCGGTGCAACGGCGCGGGAGGAAAAACCACGGCACCGATCCGGCGCGGGCCGCTGGGCGCCAGCCTGCCGATGCTCCTGGCCATCCCACCCCCGGCGCAGAGCGTCGATGATGCCGACTATTCCGCCATCTGCCGGTGATGGATGGCGGCGAACTGGCTGGCATCGTCAGCATCCGCAACCTGGTGAAGCACCGCATCGACCTGCACCGGCGCGGCCTGGAGGCCTTGACGGCTGCGGTCTTGGATCAAGGCCAGCCGTACCAGGGCTGGACGCTCCGGCACCACCCCGGCAGGATCGCCCAAACCTTCGGGGAGATGCACCATGACCGACCGCTGGCAGCCGAGCGAGCGCTACCCGGACCCTTCCATCGTCGCGCTCGATCCATCCTTCAAGAAATACCACTTGGCGCTGTCGGCGGTGGAGCGGCTCTGGACCGGTTCCCGCTGGGGTGAGGGTCCGGTCTGGCTCGGCGACACGCGCTGCCTGCTGTGGTCCGATATCCCGAACAACCGCGTGCTGAAATGGGACGAGGTCAGCGGCAGCGTCAGCGAATGGCGCAAGCCCTCGAACAACGCCAATGGCCATACGCGTGACCGCCAGGGCCGCATCATCGCCTGCGAGCATGCCGGCCGCCGCGTCGTGCGTTTCGAATACGACGGCAGCATCACCGTGCTGGCCGACAGCTACCAGGGCAAGAAGCTCAACAGCCCGAACGACGTTATCTGCAAGAGCGACGGCAGCATCTGGTTCACCGACCCGCCCTTCGGCACCTACGCCTTCTACGAGGGCATCAAGCTCGAGGCGGAGCTGCCGCATACCAATGTCTATCGCATCGATGGCCAGACCGGCGTCCTCACCTGCGTCGCCGATGACGTGGACCACCCGAACGGCCTCGCCTTCAGCCCGGACGAAAGCATCCTCTACGTCATCGAAAGCCGCAGCAACCCACGCAACATCCTGGCCTTCGACTGCGCCGGCGCCACCCTGTCCAGGCGCCGCGTCTTCGTCGAATGCCGCCCCGGCGAAACACCGGACGGCTTCCGTGTCGACGTGGACGGCAATCTCTGGTGCGGCTGGGGCATGACGCCGGAACTCGACGGCGTGCGCGTCATCGACAGCGCCGGCACCTATATCGGCCACATCCATCTGCCGGAACGCTGCGCCAACCTCGCCTTCGGCGGGCGGCATCGCAACCGGCTGTTCATGTCGGCGGCGCAGTCGCTGTTCGCGCTTTATGTCAATACGCAGGGAGTGGCGGGGGGCTAGATCCCTCGCCCTCGGGCCAGCCGTCGCGATCCTTCAGCATATGCACCGGCACTTGCAGACAGAGGCTCTGCACCGGCAGCACATCCCGCCAGTCGGCGATCAGCTTCTTGTAGGCTGATCCAACCCGGCGGATCTTCCGGTCGAGGTCGAACAGGCCAAGGTGGTTCGCCCGGCCGTTCTTCTCGCGCAATGCGGTATCCCAGTCCATCTGGTCGGTCAGCGAATACCAGGTGAAGCCGACCACCGGCATGCCGTCATTCCTGACACGCAATACATTGGCCCATTGCTTCCATAGCCACTGCACCGATTCCAGCCCCGTCGGACCCTCGACCAGGTTCGTCTCGGTATGCATCACCGGCAGCTGATAGCGGTCGTGGTACTGCCGGGTAATCGTCGCATAGCCGAAGATCTCGCCCGCGGCCCGTGTCCGCCCATCGGCCGAGACCAGATGCTCGTTGGTGACGTAGTAGTCGTTGCCCATGATACACCAGCGCTTCAGCCGGTGGCTCATGAAGAAGCGGTACTCCTCCCGCGTCATCCCATTGTCGAGCAGGTAGTCGTACATCTCGGAATCGACGCGCCTGCCGTAGTTCAGGTCCAGCGACAGGAAGCGCTCGGCGTTGCGGATTTCCGCCGGCCCGATCGCCGCCGGGCTATCGGCGTGGAAATACTCCGAGGATTCGCTCTGGATGAAGATCGCATCCGGCCGCACCTCGAGGATGGCTTCCATCGCCAGTACATTGGCCCGTACCAGATGCTTCAGCGCGGTGACGAAGCCGCGGTCGCTGGACATCTGCTCGTTCCACCAGCCGTAGCGGGCGCTGAACAGTGCCGTGACGTACATCTCGTTCACCGGGGTATAGAGCTGCACCCAGGGGAAGCGCGCGGCGAAGGCGCGGGCATATTCCGCAAACAATGTTGGGAAGGCCGGGTTCTGGAAATTCCCGATCCAGTCGGGAACGCCGAAGTGGCACAGGTCGACGATCGGCACGATCTGCAACCGCCGCAGCTCGGCGAAGGCCTTATCCGCGTATTCCCAGTCATGCCGCCCTGGTCCGAGCAAGGTCCGATGCAACGGCGGCCCGATGCGCAGGAAGCCGCAGCCGATTTCCGCCACCAGCGCGAAATCCTCGCGCCAGCGGTCGTAGTGGCCGCATTCCTCCATCTGATCGCGCCGCACCCGCCCCCCGTCGATCGTCGGGTTGCTGTTTTCGATGCCGGTGGCGAACATGAAATAGGTCACGTCACCGCAACGCGCTGCAATGGGACAGGTTCAAGCCGGCAACAATTCGCGCGGCACGGTCACCGTCAGTGACAGTAGCCGAAAGGATTGCGTCTTGCCGTGGCCATCGAGATTGAGGCTGCCGTTCACCCCGCCTTCCAGCACATCGTCGATCACGAAATTGAAGGCCTGCAGCAGCGGCAGGTCGTACCGCGTGCAGCGCGTCGCGCCCCGGTGTGCGAACAGCGCCAGCACCCGCGCCTCCGTCACCTGCTTCGCCAGCAACGGATACAGCGCCGCATCATAGGGGATCAGCGAGATGTTGCTGCGATTGCCCTTGTCGCCGGCGCGGGCATGCGCCACCGCATGCAATGGGACTTCGACCTCGGACATCGTTTCGCTCCCCTTGTGAAACCCCGAACATGAAGCAGAATTAAGGTAATCATCGTGTTCGGGCCGAGGCGGCATAGGGCCGCCCGCGCACCGAACCAGAAGAAAGTAGCGTATCACGGCCCGCACCAGCCTGCTTGCCACCGCCCTCGGTCTCTCGATGAGACTTGTGGCTTTGGCTGCGCTGACGACCGCCCAGGCTGCTCCGATGATCCCGGGTGGCGGCACCGAAACCGTCGCCGATATCGGCGACCGCAGCCACCACGGCTAAGGTCGAAGCTGGCAACGGGGAAGATGGCGTCACGCCATTTCCCTGGCGCTTCGCACGCTGACCGTCGTCGGCACCCTCTCCCGCAACACGAGGTAGCTCCGCGTCAGGATGCGCGGCGTCAGCCGCCAGCGGGCACCGCCCGTCCCTGCCGTGCCGCAGCACAGCATCGCCAGCACCTCCCGCGCCGCCTGATCCACCATGTCCCGATCCGCGCCCTCGGCCGCCAGGCGAATGCGTACCTCCGGCGGCTCCGGTCCCTCATAGCCACGCCACAACGCGCCAACGTCGCTGACCAGCACGCTGGCGATGCCGATCAGGTCGACGCGCGCCCGCACGCCCAACTGCCGCATCTCCAGCCGTCGCAGCAGCACATCCGCCGTGGCCCTGGCGCGCGCCAGCGCATTCGGCCCGGCGACGGAGACCTCGCCTTCCCCCAGCCAGCTCCCTTCGAAGCTCGCCGTCACCTTCAGCGTATCGGGCCTCGGGCGTCCGCCCAGGCCATGGATCGCCACCCGGTCCTTGCCCACTTGCTCGACGTGGCAACGGGAAATATCGAGCACCACATCCGGCGTGATGTAGTGCGAAGGGTCATGCAGCTCGTACAGCAGCTGCTCCTTGATCGTCCGCAGGTCGACGATCCCGCCGGTGTCCTCGGGCTTGGTGATCACCAGGCCGCCCTCCGCCGTCACCTCGGCGATGGGGAAGCCGATATTGGCCGGGTCCGGGATATCCTTGAAGCCAGGGTCCCAGAAGACGCCGCCGGTCACCTGACTGCCGCATTCCAGCAGATGCCCGCAGGCCGCGCCCACGGCCAGCTTCTCCCAGTCGTCGAAGGACCAGCCGAAGTGATGCACCAGAGGCGCGATCGCCAGGGCGGGATCCGACGTCCGGCCGGCGACGACGACATCGGCGCCAAGCCGCAGCGCCTCGACCAGAGGCTCCGCGCCGATATAGGCATTGGCCGCCACCAGCCGCGCCGATTTGATGTCGATGCTGCCATCCGCCTCATGCACCGGGAGCTGGTCCAGTGCGATGCTGCCCATCACGTCGTCGCCACCGATGACGGCGATCTTCAGCTCCGGCAACCCAAGCCGCAGCGCCAGCCGCGCCACCAACCTTGCCGCGGCCGGCGGGTTGGCGGCGCCGAAATTGCCGAGGATTGGAATGCGCGCCCGGAAGCAATCCGCCAGGATCGGCTCGAGCAACCGCTCCAGCATCGGCTCGTAGCCGAGCTCCGGGTCCCGCCGCCGCTCCAGCTGGGCCAGCGCCACCGTACGCTCGCCCAGCGTCTCGAAGAACATCGCCGCCGGTAGCCCGCGCGCCACCAGGCTGCGGACCACGGGGATCGGCGCATCGACCCGATCGCCGGAAAACCCGCCGCCATTGCCGACGAGGAAGGTCATGGTCTTTCTCCCATTCTGCGCGGTGTCTCAAACAACTGTGCTGCGTGTCCGTCGCACCGCATCCAGCCAGCCGGCATGGCGTCGCGCCGCCTCGCTGGCGGCCATCTGCGGCAGGAAGCGCCGCTCGAGCCGCCAATGGGTGCTGGCAGCGCCGGGGGGTGGAAACATCCCGGCTTGCAGCCCGGCCAGCCAGGCGGCGCCGAGCGCCGTCGTCTCCATCACGCTCGGCCGGTCGACCGGCGCGCCGAGCACATCGGCCAGGAACTGCATGGTCCAGTCGCTGGCGACCATGCCGCCATCGACACGCAGCACGGTCTCGCCCTGGTCGGGGTAGTCGGCCCGCATGGCGTCCAGCAGGTCGCGCGTCTGGAAGGCGACGCTTTCCAGCGCCGCGCGCGCGATTTCCGCCCGCCCGCTGTTGCGGGTCAGCCCGAACAGGGCCGCCCGCGCTTCGGCATCCCACCAGGGGGCGCCGAGGCCGACGAAGGCCGGCACCAGATAGACCTGCTGTGCCGGATCCGCCTGCGCCGCCAGCGCGCCCGTCTCCGCCGCCGTGCCGATGATCCCGAGCCCATCCCGCAGCCATTGCACCGCGGCCCCGGCGACGAAGATCGCCCCCTCCAGGGCATAGGTCCGCTCACCGCCGAGCTGCCAAGCGATCGTCGTCAGCAGTCGGTGCTTGCTGAACACCGGCGTCGCGCCGGTATTGAGCAAGGCGAAGCAACCGGTGCCGTAAGTGGATTTCAGCATTCCCGGCGCGAAGCAGGCCTGGCCCAGCGTTGCCGCCTGCTGGTCGCCCGCCATGCCGCGGATCGGCACCGCTGCGCCCAGCACATCCGTCGTGCCGAATTCCGCGGCGCAATCCCGCACCTCCGGCAGGATCGCCGCCGGGATATCGAACAGCCGCAGCAACTCCGCGTCCCAGCAGCCGCGCGTGATATCGAACAACGAGGTCCGCGCCGCATTGGTGGCATCGGTCGCATGGACGCGGCCGCCGGTCAGCCGCCACAGCAGGAAGCAATCCACCGTGCCGAAGGCCAATTCGCCACGCTCTGCCTGGGCTCTCGCGCCCGGCACATGGTCCAGTAGCCAGGCCAGCTTGGTGGCGGAGAAATAGGGGTCGGCCAGCAGCCCGGTGCGCGCCGAGATCAGCGCCTCGTGGCCTGCTTCGCGCAAGCGGGCGCAGCCCTCCGCCGTGCGCCGGTCCTGCCAGACGATGGCCCGGTGCACCGCCCGGCCGCTGGCGCGGTCCCACAGCACCACGGTTTCCCGCTGGTTGGTGATGCCGATGCCGGCGACCTGCCGCGGCTCGGCACCGGCGGCCCGCATGGCCTGGCGCAGGACCGTCACGGCACTTTGCCAGATATCCTCCGGCTCATGCTCCACCCAGCCCGGCGCCGGGAAATGCTGCGGCAGCTCCTGCTGCGCGGTGGCCAGCGGCAGCAAATCCGGTCCGAAGACGATGGCGCGCGTGGAGGTCGTGCCCTGGTCCAGGGCCAGCAGGACGTTTCCCATGCGCCCAGCCTGCTCCGCGCCAATCCCCTCGACAAGCGCCGCGCGGCGGTTCATCTGCCGGCAACCCGTGCAGGAGCCCGATCATGCCGATCATCAACCGCATCGCCGATTTCGCGCCCGAGATGACCGCGTGGCGCCAGGACCTGCACCGCCATCCGGAACTCGGCTTCGAGGAGCACCGGACCAGCGACATCGTCGCCGCGAAGCTGGCGGAATGGGGCATCGAGGTGCACCGCAACATCGCCACCACCGGGTTGGTCGGCGTGCTGCGGAACGGCTCGGGCAAGGGCAGCATCGGTCTCAGGGCCGATATGGATTGCCTGGCGATGCAGGAGCAGACCGGCGCCCTCCATGCCTCCACCATCCCCGGCCGCATGCATGGCTGCGGCCACGATGGCCATACCGCGACCCTGCTCGGCGCCGCGAAATACCTCGCCGAGACCAGGAACTTCGACGGCACCATCAATTTCATCTTCCAGCCGGCGGAAGAAGGCGGCGGTGGCGGCCGGGTCATGGTCGAGGAGGGGCTGTTCGAGCGCTTCCCCTGCGATCAGGTCTACGGCATCCACAACGACCCGTCATTGCCGCTCGGCGAATGCTCCGCCGTGCCGGGTCCGGTCCTGGCGGCCTCGGACCGGGTCGCCATCACCATCCGCGGCATCGGCGGCCATGCCGCCAAGCCGCATATCGCCATCGACCCGGTGATGATCGGCGCGCATGTGCTGGTGGCGTTGCAGGCGCTGGTCGCCCGTCGTGTGGACCCGCTGCACAGCGCCGTGCTCAGCATCACCCAGTTCCACGCCGGCAGCGCCAGCAACGTCATCCCCGATGTCGCCGAACTGAAGGGCACCGTCCGCACCCTGCTGCCCGAGGTGCGGGACCTGATGGAGCGCCTCATCACCCAGGTCGCCACCAATACCGCCGCGGCGCATGAGGCGACGGCCGAGGTGGTCTACTCCCGGCTCTATCCGCCCACCGTGAACCACCCGGCCGAGGCCGCCCGCGCTGGCCACGCCGCGGCCCGGGTGATGGGCGAGGCGCGGGTCCACCGCGACCGGCCGCCTATCATGGGTGGCGAAGATTTTTCCTTCATGCTGCGCGAACGCCCGGGCGCCTTCGTCTTCATGGGCCAGAAGGGTGCCGACAAGGGCGGCGTGCCGGTGCACCACCCGAGCTACGACTTCAACGACGACATGCTGCCGATCGGCGCCAGCTACTTTGCCGCCCTGGTCGAGCAGGAGCTGCCGCGGGGCTGAGCGGGTTCGTCCAAGGCGGAATCGCCGAAGGACGTGAAGCGCACGACAAAACAACAAGCCAGACCATGATCGGCGCCTCTGTCAGCGCGGATCATGGGCTACAGCCCGTGCATCACCATCCGGGAATTGCCCTGCCGCAGATTGCGGTACCGCGCCAGCGCCCACAGCGGAAACAGTCGCGCATAGCCGTGGTAGCGCAGGTAGAAAACTCGCGGGAAGCCGGTGCCGGTATAGTCCTCCTCCGGCCAGGCGCCATCCGGCGCCTGCATCCGCAGCAGCCAGAGCGCGCCGCGTTCCACCGCTGAATCCTCCACCGCCCCGGCCGCCATCAGCGCCAGCAAGGCCCAGGCCGTCTGGCTGGCGCTGCTCGGTGCCATGGCCCGGTCCGGATCGGCCCGCGTGCCGCCACGGCGCGGATAGGTATCGCCATCCTCGCCCCAGCCGCCATCCGGGTTCTGCGCCGCCTTCAGCCAGGCGACGGCCTTGCGCATGGCGGGATGCCCGGACCCCAGCCCGGCCGCATGCAGCGCTGTCACCGCCGACCAGGTGCCATAGACGTAGTTGACGCCCCAACGGCCGTACCAGGCGCCATCCGGCTCCTGTTCGGCCAGCAGGTAGTCCACCGCCTGGCGCATCACCGCGCTGTCCGGCGGGTGGCCGAGCTGGGCCAGCATCGCCAGGCAGCGGCCGGAGACATCGGCGGTCGGCGGATCCAGCAAGGCGCCATGGTCGGCGAAGGGGATGCTGGTCAGGTGGTGATGGGTATTGTCGGCATCGAAGGCGCCCCAGCCGCCGCCTTTCGACTGCATGCCCACCACCCATTCGGTGGCGCGGGCGATCGCCGCATCGGCGCGCGGATCGACCGGCGTGCCGGCCTGCTTGCGCGCCCGGTCGAGTGCCAGAACCACGACCGCGGTGTCGTCCACATCCGGGTAATGCGGGTTGGCGTATTGGAAGGCCCAGCCGCCCGGCGGCACGCCAGGCCGGGCCTCGGCCCAGTCGCCGGCCAGGTCGGTCACCTGACGGCTCAACAGCCAGCTCAGGCCCTGCCCGGCCGCAGCCTCCGCCGCGGCCCCGCCGACTTCCAGCAAGGCATGCGCGACCAGCGCCGTGTCCCAGACGGGAGACAGGCAGGGCTGGACATAGGTCTCGTCCCGCTCCGGCCGGTCCATCACCAGCTTCTCCACCGCGGCCCAGGCGGTCACCAGCCGCGGATCATCCGCCGGAACGCCGAGGCAGTGGTACATCAGCACCGCATTGGCCATGGCCGGGTAGATGGCGCCCAGCCCATCCTCGCCATTCAGGCGTTCGGTGACGAAAGCCTCCGCCCGCGCCTCGGCCCTGGCGCGCAGGGTCTCCGGGATCAGCCCATGGGCGCGTTGCAGCACCGCATCCATCTGGCGGAACAGGGTACGCCAGGGCTCCGCCGCATGGGCGCCGCCCGGCCAGTGCTTCACCTGGGCCGGCGGGGTGATGAATAATTCCTGCACCGTGACGCCGAGTGGGGCCAGGGGCTGCGGCCGGCGGGCCATCACCACGGTCAGTGGCACCAGCACGGTGCGTGCCCAGTAGCTGATCTTGGACAGGTGGAAGGGGAACCAGCGGGGCAGCAGCATGATCTCGGGCGGCATCACCGGCACCGCCTGCCATGGAACCTCGCCGAACAGCGCCAGGGTGGCACGGGTGAAGACATTGCTCTGCTCCGCACCACCGGCGGCCAGGATCGCTTCCCTCGCCCGCACCATATGCGGCGCCTCGGCCGTGTCGCCGATCAGCCGCAGGGCGAAATACGCCTTCACCGAGCATGAGATGTCGATCGGCCCGCCGTGGAACAACGGCCAGCCGCCTTCGCAGGTGGCATCCTGCTGGGCCTGGATGCGGCGCAGGTAACGGCCGATACGGGCTTCCCGTGCCAGATTCTTGCGGCCGAAGAAGCGCTGCAGCATGACGTATTCGGAGGGAATGGTGGCATCCGCCTCCAACTCGAAGACCCAATGGCCATCCGGGCGTTGGCGGGCAAGCAGATGCGCCGCGGCATTGCCGATTGCGGTATCCAGCGGCTCCTGCAGCAGCGGGTCGATCGATCCGGCCAGCGTCAGGTCCGGCCGTAGCCATGGCGCAATCCCTGGCGCGGCAAGATCCCGTATTGTGGACAAGGCGAGCAATCTCCCAAGAAACCCACATTGCCACCGGCAGCTGGGTCGAGAATCGAACCGAATACGTCCAACCTTCGCGCTTGCGAAGGGATAGGCGACAGAGTGGGCGCGGTTTAATGCGACCCTGTGGCCCGATCCGCGCCCAAATCGGACCGGAGATCGGACCGGGGTCCCGCTTCACCCTTCCACATTCCGCCCCGGCCGCGCCACTCCGCCCAGGCGGAATCCAGCGTGAAAACCATATAGGCCGCCGCAATGGCCGGCAGCGCCAGCCCCCGTAACGGATTCAGGCCGAAGCGACGCAGGGTCGGGGCATAGGCCAGCGCCATGGCGGCCCAGGCGCCGAGCCCCAGCCAGCGGGCGGTGCCGGTGGCGCAGGCCGCCAGCAACGGGGGCGCCAGGAATACCAGGGCCAGCGCCGCGATCATCCCGACCAGCGCTGCCGGGAGATAGCCGAGTTGGGCATAGGCGGTGCGCGCCACCATCCGGCGGATCTCGCCCAGGCCGGCATAGGGCCGCAGGCTTTCGACCCGCTCGGTCAGGCCGGTCCAGATCGGGCCCACCGCCTTCATCCGCCGGGCCAGGGCGCAATCATCGATGATCGCCCCGCGGATCGGCGCGAGGCCACCGGCCCGCTCGAAGGCGGCCCGGTCCAGCAGGACGCAGCCACCGGCCGCCGCGGCGGTCCGGGTGCCCGGCGCATTCGACCAGCGGAACGGATAGAGCATCTGGAAGAAGAATATGAAGGCGGGGATCAGCCAGCGTTCCGCCGCGCTGGCGCAACGCAGCCGCGCCATGAGCGAGACCAGCACCCTTCCCTCCGCGGTGGCGCGCGCCACCAGCCGCCGCAGGCTGTCCGGGGCGTGGCGGATATCGGCATCGGTGAACAGCAGCCGGTCGGGGGCGGTGCGTAGCGCCTCGGCCAGGCCCTGCTCCAGCGCCCAGAGCTTGCCGGTCCAACCCGGGGGACGCGCCTGGCCACGCAGAACCGTCAGCCGCGGGTCGCCGGCGGCGGCCGCCAGGGCCACGGGGCCGGTGCCATCCGTGCTGCGGTCATCCACCACCACCAGCCGGAAATCGCCGGGATAATCCTGTGCCAGCAATCCGCGCACCGTCGCGCCGATGGTTTCGGCCTCGTCCCGCGCCGGGACCACCGCCACCACGCTCGGCCAGGTGGCAGGCTCCGGCAGACCGGCGGCAGCGCGGTCGTCGTCCCGCGCCAGCCAGAACCAGCCGCGGCCCAGCAACAGCACCGCCCAGGCGAGGCAGGCGGCCAGGCCCAGCCAGATCACCAGCCAGATCATGGCCGCAGCATGCCCTGGTCGCGGAACCAGCCGATCGCCTCCGCCACCGCCTCCTGCCAGGGCCGGGCGCGATGGCCCAGGACCCGCTCCGCCTTGGCGGAGGCGAAATACATCGGCCGTCCGGCCATCCGCAGCCCATCGAGGGTCAGCATCGGCTCCCGCCCCGAAATCCTGGCCCAGCCTTCCGAAATCACCGCCGCCGGCCAGAGCGGCAGACGGGGCAGCCGGACCGGCTTGCGGCGGCCGAAGACGGTGGCGATATGCGCCAGCAACTCCCCCAGCGGCACATCCTGGCCGCCGAGGATATGGCGTTCCCCCACCGCCCCCCGGGTCAGTGCGGCAACGCAGCTGGCGGCGACATCATCGACATGCACCAGGTTCAGCCCGGTATCGACATAGGCCGGCATCCGTCCCCGCGCCGCTTCCAGGATGATCCGCCCGGTCGGCGTCGGCCGCCGGTCGCGCGGGCCGATCGGCGTCGAGGGGTTGACGATGACCGCCGGCAGTCCGGCTTCGGCGACCAGCCGTTCGACCAGCCGTTCCGCCTCGGTCTTGCTGCGCTTGTAGGGGCCGATCGCCTGCGCGGGCGCCGCCGCATCCGCTTCGGTGGCCGGAACGCCATTTTGACGCGGCTTCAGCGTGGCGACGGAGGAGACATACACGACCCGGCGGCAGCCTTCGGCCAGGGCGGCGCGCATCACCGCCTCGGTCCCGCCGACGTTGACCGCCCACATCCGCGCGGGATCGGGGACGAAGATGCGGTAGTCCGCGGCGCAATGGATCACCGCGCCGCAACCGCGCAGGGCGGCGGCGATGGAGGCTGGGTCGGTCAGGTCGCCGCCGATGAACTCCGCCGGCACCCCGGCCAGGACGCCGCGCGGCGTGCCTTCCCGCACCAGGGCGCGCACCGGATGCCCGGCCTGATGCAGGGCGAGGGCGATGGCGGAGCCGAGGAAACCCGTCCCGCCCGTCAGCATCACCGCCTCGGCCATGTGTCCTCCCTGATCCAGGGAGGTTGTGGCCGGAAAGCCGCCGTTGATCCAGCGGGGTTGAACGGCCCCCGGATCGCGGCCCGGCCTGAACCCGTGCTATGGCGCCGGCATGAATCGCATCGCCCGCCGTACCCTGCTCGCCGCCATCCTCGCTTGCCCGGTTGCCGCCCAGGCCCAGGCCCAGGCCCAAACGCGGGTGGTCGACCGGCTGCACGCCAGCCTGCTGGATGTCATGAAGAACGCCCGGGCGCTGGGTGTCCGCGGCCGCGAGAGGCAGTTGCGGCCGGTCATGGAGGCGGCCTTCAACCTGCCGGCGATGACCCGCATCGCGGTCGGCCCGCCCTGGACCGGCCTTTCCGCGGATCAGCAGCAGGCGCTGGTCGCGGCCTTCTCCGACTGGTCCATCGCCACCTATGCCAGCCGCTTCGACGGCTTCGGCGGCGAGAGCTTCGAGACCCTGGGCGAAACCCCCCGCCCGAATGGCGACGTGCTGGTGAATACCCGCCTCAACCGACCCAATGACGCGCCGGTGCTGCTGAACTACCTGCTGCGCGATGGCCGGATCGTCGATGTCTACCTGACCGGGACCATCAGCGAGCTGGCCAGCCGGCGCGCGGAATTCACCGCCATTTTACGGGAAGGCGGGGCGGATCGGCTGGTGGCGGAACTGCGGCGGCGGACCGAGGCGGCACTACGGGGCTGACGGCCGACCAACGCCGCGCCTCAGGCCCCCGGTATCGCTCCCAGCGCCTGGTTGAGGCGGGAACGCGCCCGGCCGGACTGCACGGCGGTACGGGCCTCGGCCCCGGCGGCTTCGAGCTGCAGCTGGCGTACCCGGTAGAGGTCGAAGATGCCGGTCTCGCCCTGGCGGAAGGCACGGCGGGCCACGTCCAATTGCTGGTCGGCCACCGAAAGCCGCTGGCGTGCCAGCCGGGCGGCATCCTCGGCCGCCCGTAGCGCGGCCTCGGCGGCGAAGACGCCGGCATCGACCAGCCGGCGCTGCTGCGCCAGCACCGCGGTCGCCCGGGTTATGTCGGATTCCGCCGCGGCCCGCCGTGGCGCATTGCGGGCCTCGGTCGCCAGCGGCACCCGCAGGCGGAGCCCGAAGGAGACGCCCTGCTCGGTGACGTTGCCGGTCTGGCTCTGGCCGAATATGCCCAGTTCCGGGTTGTCCCGCTGGGTCGCCGCGACCAGCCTGGCCTGCGCCTCGGCGGCGGCCAGCGACGCCTGTGCCGCCTCGAGCACGGGGTGGCGGGCATTGCGCGGCGCGGGGGGCTCGGGCGTCAGATCCGGCTCGGCACCGCCGGTCAGGACCCGATAGGAGGCCCGGGCTGCCGCCAGATCCGCTTCCGCCTGGCTGACCGCCAGCTCCGCCGCCAGGGTCTCGTTCTCTGCCAGCAGCCCGTCCGAGAGCGGGATATCGCCGAGGGTCGCGCGTCGGTTGACGTCGCGGGCGATGTCCCGCGCCGTCGCCAGCCGTTCCCGCGCCAGCCGCTGTTCGCGCGCCGCCAGGCTGGCCGTCCACCACGCCTCGCGGAGCTGGCCCGCCAGCTCCAGGCGGCGCTGGGTGAACTGGCCGTCCACTTCCGCGACGCCCGTCGTCACGGTACCGCTGAGCGCCGAGCGCTGGCCGGGCAACCAAAGCGGCGCGCCGACTTCGGCATCGAATTGCATGGCCTCGCGCGGGCCCCGCGTATCGGTCCGCCAGGCCCCGCTGACGGCGGGCGAGCCGGCAATGGGCGAGCGCACCGTGGCGCTGCGCGCCGCCACCGCATTCCGCTGCGCCGCCAGCCCGCGGGCCGCGGCATCCAACGCCATCGCCTGCTCCAGATGCTGGGCGAGGGACGCGCCCCCGCGGGATGGCGGCGGGCTGGGCAAGGCCGCCCGAGGCGCTGCCGTCCGGGGCAGCGCCTCGGGATAGGCCCGGAGCGGCGGCGCGGTCCGCGGCGATGCCGTCTGCGCCTGGGCCCAGCCCGGGACAAGCATCAGGACCATCAAGGCCGAGGCCCGGAGAAGAACAATCGGACGCATCGGGGTCACTCCGCCGCAGCCGGTTTCGGCAGCGGCAAGGCCGGCTGTTCGGGATCGCGCTCGCCGGCCGCGATGGCGGATTTGGGCAAGGCGAAGCGGGAATAAAGGATCGGCAGCATCACCAGGGTCAGCACCGTCGCGGTGACCAGCCCGCCGATCACCACGATGGCCAACGGCCGTTGGATCTCGGCCCCGGGACCGGTGGCGAACAGGAACGGCACCAGGCCAAAGGCGGCGATGGTCGCCGTCAGGATCACCGGCGTCATCCGCCGCCGCGCCCCCTCCATCACGCCATCCAGCAGCGACAGGCCTTCCTCGGCGATCAGCCGGTTGATGTAGGACACCAGCACCACGCCGTTCAGCACCGCGATGCCGACCAGGGCGATGAAGCCGACCGAGGCCGGCACCGACAGGAATTCGCCCGAGGCCCAGAGCGCCACCACCCCGCCGATGGCGGCGAAGGGCACGTTGCAGAAGACCAGCGCCGCCTGCCGGGCCGAGTTGAAGGTGAAATACAGCAGCAGGAAGATCAGCCCGAGCGCGATCGGCACCACCACCGCCAGCCGGGCCGAGGCGCGCTGCTGGTTCTCGAATTGCCCGCCCCATTCCAGCCGGTAGCCGGGCGGCAGCTGCACCCTTTCGCGCACCGCGGCCTGGGCCTCGGCGACGAAGCCGACCAGGTCGCGGCCACGTACGTTCGACAGCACCGTCGCATAGCGCTGGGTGCCTTCGCGGATGACCTGGATCGGGCCTTCCTCCTCGGCGATGCGGGCGACCTGGGACAGTGCCACGGTACGGCCGCCGGGCAGGGCGAGCACCAGCCGCTGCAGATCGGTGGCGGACCGCCGCAGGCTGCCCTCGCCCCGCAGCATCAGCGGAATCCGGCGTTCCTGTTCCAGCACCAGGCCCATGTCGCGGCCATCCACCCAGACACGGAGGGCCTGCTGCACGTCCCGTACGTTCAATCCCAGCCGGCCGGCCGCGAAGCGGTCGATCTCGACCCGCAGGTACTTCATGCCCTCGTTGCGCAGGGCGAAGACCTCGGAGGAGCCCTGGATGCCCTTGACCGCGTCTTCCACTTCGCGCGCCAGCTTGTTCAGCTCGCCGATCGAATAGCCGAAGATCTTGGCCACCACGTCGCCGCGGGCGCCGATGATCATTTCCTGCACGCGCATGTCGATCGGCTGATTGATGGCGTAGGAGATGCCGGGGAAAACATCCAGCACCTTGCGGACTTCGTCGATGACGAAGTCGCGGTTCGTCTTGTCGCGCCATTCCTCGCGCGGGGCGATGGCGAGGAACAGGTCGCTGTCGTTGAGCCCGACCGGGTCGATGCCCAACTCGTCGGCGCCGGCGCGCCCCATGATGCCGCGCACCTCGGGCACCACGCGCATGATCTCCCGTTGCAGCAGCAGGTCGCTGTCGGCGGCTTCGTCCACGCTGATGGTCGGGTGCTTGCGCAGCGTGATGACAGGCGTGCCCTCATCCATCACCGGCATGAAGGTGGAGCCGATCTGGGTGAACAGGAAGCCGGCCAGCGCCAGCCCGGCCAGGGCGGAGCCGCCGATCAGCAGCGGATTGCGCATGCTCCAGGCCAGCAACGGGTCGTAGCCGGCGTGCAGCTTGCGGACCAGCCAGGGGTCCCTGGCATGGCCGCCGGCCTTCAGCACGGTGGCGGCCAGGGCCGGCACCACGGTCAGCGAGATCAGCAGCGCGGCGCAGAGCGCGAAGATGATGGTCAGCGCCACCGGGCCGAACAGCCGGCCTTCCAGGCCTTGCAGCGACAGCAGCGGCAGGAAGACGGTGACGATGATGATGACGCCCGAGACCAGCGGCACCGCCACCTCCCGCACCGCTTCCGAGGTGACCTGGAGCCGGGCGCGGAGGTCGAGCCGCCCGGTCATGCCGGACAGCCGATGTGCCACGTTCTCCACCACCACCACGGCGCAATCGACCAGCAGGCCGATGGCGATGGCGAGGCCGCCGAGCGACATGATATTGGCCGAGAGCCCATAGAGGCTCATGATCCCGAAGGTCGACAGCACCGCCAGCGGCAGCGAGACCGAAACCACCAGCGCCGCCCGCCAATTGCCGAGGAACAGCATCAGCAGAACGGCGACCAGGGCGATGGCTTCGAGCAGCACCTTCTGGACGGTCCAGACCGCCTTCTCGATCAGCTCGTTCCGGTCGTAGAAGATCTCGATCTTCACGCCCTCGGGCAGCGTGCGCTGGATCTCGGCCAGCTTTTCCTTGACGCCGCTCACCACGGTCCGCGCATTGGCGCCGCGCAGCCCGAGCACGATGCCCCAGACCGCTTCGCCGTCACCGTTGCGGGTCACCACGCCATTTCGCGCCAGGGCGCCGAAGCGGACATCGGCGATATCCGAAATCCGCACCACGCCGGTCGGATGGGCGACGACGACGATGGCGCGAATATCCTCCAGCGTGCGGATGCGGCCCTCGGCGCGGACCAGCAGGGCCTCCTCGCCGTCGCGGACCCGGCCGGCACCGTCGTTGCGGTTGTTCTGTTGCAGCGCCTCGGCCAGCATCGCGGTGGTGATGCCGCGGGCCGCCATCGCCGCCGGGTCGGGTGCGACCTCGTAGGTCCGGACATGGCCGCCCAGCGCATTCAGGTCGGCAACACCGGGCAGGCCCCGCAATTGCGGCCGGATGGTCCAGTCGAGCAGGGTGCGGCGCTGCATCGGCGACAGGTTGCCGCCGGTCAGCGTGAACATCAGCATCTCACCCAGCGGGGTGACGACCGGCGCCATGCCGCCCGAGACACCGTCCGGGAACTGGTTTTCCAGATCGTCCAGCCGCTGGTCGACCTGGGTGCGCGCCCAGTAGATATCCGTCCCCGGAGCGAATTCGAAGGTCATCAGCGCTGTTCCGTAGCGCGTGATGGACCGGATGCTGGCGAGGTTGGGGATGCCCTTCATCGCCAGCTCGGTCGGATTGGTGACCTGGGTCTCGAGCTCCTCCGGCGGCAGGCCGGGCGCCTGCATGGCGACCAGCACCTGGGTCGGCGAGACATCCGGAAAGGCATCGATCGGCAGCTTGCGATAGGCATCCACGCCCCAGACGATCAGCGCCAGGGTAGCGAGCACGACGATCAGGCGCTGGCGTAAGGCCAGCCCCACAAGGCGCATCAGCATGGTGCTATCAGCCCCCGTAGACTTCGGTGAGTTCGGCCAGCAGCGTCAGGATGCCGCGGGATGCCACCCGGTCGTCGGGGGCCAGGTTGGCGCGGATGGAGGCGGTGCTGGCGGTCTCGGCGATGACCACCACCGGCCGCGCCCGGAAGCCCTGCTCGGTCCGGACGAAGACCCAGGACTGCCCGGCATGCCGCACCACGGCGCCCGAGGGCAGCCGCCATTGCGGCGTGCCATTCGGCCGCAGCGCCACGCTGGTGGTAACCACCTGGCCCGGCCGGATGGCGGTGGCGCCATCGCTGACCTCGACGATGGCCGACAGGGATTGGGTGGCGGAATCGACGCTGCGGCCGAGGCGGATCACCTCCCCCTGGGCCGGAGTGCCGGGCACGCTGACACGGGTACCGGGAACGATCGCCATCGCCTGGGACAGCGGGATCTGCAGGGTGATCCACAGCGGATCGAGCCGGCCGATGCTGAACAGCGGCGCGGCGGCGGCGATGCGCTCGCCCGCGGTGGTGCGGATCTCCAGCACGACGCCATCCTCGGGCGCCGAGACGGTCAGCGCGGGGACCATGATCCGCCGGTCGCGCAGCGTCTTCACATCGGCCTCGGCCATGCCCAGCAGCGCCAGCATCTGCTCGCGTTCCTGCAAGGTGGTGCGGGCGTACTCGTGGTCGGCGCGGGTGGTCAGCAGGCGGCGCTCGGCGATGATGCGCTCGCGGTGCATCTGCTCATCCCGCCGCAGCCGCTCCGCCGCCAGCCGTTCGGCCGACAAGGCCTGGAGATAGGTTCGCTGCGCATCGAGCAGGTCGGTGCTGCGGAGCCGGGCAATCGGCTGGCCGGCGGTCACCGGTTCGTTGGGGCCGACCAGCAATGCTTCGACCAGCCCGGCGGCGGGCGCCGCCACCACGCGCAACTGCTGCGGCGGGACGCTGACGGTGCCGGGCAATACCGTCTGCGTGGTGCCGCCTTCCGCCTCCACCGCCGCCACCTCGATGCCGGCGGCGCGGTACTGCCGGTCATCGATCCGGATCATCACCTCGCTGGGGGCCGGTTCCGCTGCCCGGACGTCCGGCAGGCCAGGCACCAACAGCAGGGCGCACACGAAAAAGGGTGCGCCAAATCGAATTTGCACGATCAAAGCCTCCAATCGATCAGGAGGCGCACGGCTCAGCGCCCGATTGCGCGCAGGCCGCCGCAGCGGTAGCGCATCGGCTCAACAGGTCCCCACTTGCAAAGGAGGACTTGCCACCCTTGAGATGAGTGAACTGCAGCGCCGGCCGATGTCTCGCAACATGGACGTTCTGTAAGGTATTTCAACCCCTGCTGATTTGTCATAAGCATCACACGCCCGCGAAGGAGCCCACATGATCGTCCTCGTCACCGGCGCCACGGCCGGCTTCGGCCTTGCCATCGCCCGTCGTTTCGCCACGGACGGGGCGAAGATAATCGCCGCCGGCCGCCGGCAGGAGAGACTCGACGCCCTGGTCGCCGGATTCCCGGCCGGACAGATCCTGCCGTTGGCGTTGGACGTGACCGACCGTGCCGCGGTGGAGGCTGCCGTCGCCGGGCTGCCGGCCGAATTCTCCGCGGTCGACTTGCTGGTCAACAACGCGGGCATGGCGCGCGGGTTGGCGCCCGCCCAGTCGGCCGATCTCGACGACTGGGACGCGATGGTCGATACCAACGTGAAAGGGCTGATGTACATGAGCCACGCCGTGCTGCCGGGCATGGTGGCGCGGGATCGTGGCCATATCGTCAACCTCGGCTCGACCGCCGGCGAGTGGCCCTATCCCGGCGGCAATGTCTATGGCGCGACCAAGGCCTTCGTCCGCCAGTTCAGCTACAACCTGCGGGCCGATCTGTTCGGCACCAAGGTCCGGGTGACCGATGTCGAGCCCGGGCTGGTCGGCGGCACCGAATTCTCCACCATCCGCTTCGGCGGGGATGCCGCCAAGGCGGCCGATGTCTATGCCGGGACCGATCCGCTGACGCCGGAGGATATCGCCGATACCGTCCATTGGGTGGCGACGCGCCCGGCCCGGGTGAACATCAACCTGGTCCAGGTGATGCCGGTGGTGCAGAGCTTCGGGCCGCTGCGCGTTCACCGGGGCTGAGGAAGGGGCGGGCCTGAGGCTGCGTGGACCACTTCGTCCCGCCCTTCCCGGAGCGGCCGACCCGCCGCCTGCCGCTGCCCGAATTGCTGCGGCGGGCGCGGCGCAGCTTCCTCGAAGTCTGGCAGGATGGCCATTTCGAGCAGGATGTCATCCCGACCAAGGTCCTCGCCCAGCGCCTGCTGATCTGCAACAGCCCGGACAGCGTGCAGCAGGCCTTCATCGACCAGCATGAGGCGCTGGAGCGGAAGAGCCCGCAGATGCGGCATGCGCTGGAACCGCTGCTGGGCGACGGGCTGTTCATCTCGGATGGGCTGGTCTGGAAGGAACGGCGCCGGGTCGTCACCCCGGTGACCCATCAGTCCCGGCTGCATCTGCTGGCGCCGGTGATGACCGCGATCGCCGCCGAGCGCCATGCCGCCTGGGCCGCATTGCCAACCGGCACGACCCTCGACGTGCTGGCGGCGATGGGGCACCTGACCGCGGAAGTGATCTGCGGCGCGCTGTTCGGCCGGCGGATCGGCGCGGCCGGGGCGGCGACGGTGGTCGATGCCTTCCGTCGCTACCAGGCGCGGGTCGGCAACATCGACCTGCCCTCCCTCGCCGGGTTGCCTGACTGGTTTCCCAGACTGCGCCGCGGAGTTTCGCCGGAGGTGCGACGGATCCATGCGGTGGTGGACCAGCTGGTGGCCGGGGCGCTGGCGGGCGGCGAATCCTCGCTGATCGGGGCCATGGCGGCGGCAGCGTTGCCGGGCAGCGGGCAGCGGATGGACGCCAACGCCTTCCGCAACGAAGCCGCGACCTTGTTCATGGCCGGGCATGAGACCACCGCCAACCTGCTGGCCTGGGCCTGCTACCTGTTGTCCCAGGCACCGGCGGCGGAGGAGCGGCTGGCGGCCGAGGCGCGCTCGGTGCTGGGTGGCCGTGCGGCAGGTTGGGATGACCTGGCGCGGCTTCCCTTCACCCGTGCCGTGGTGGACGAGACCCTGCGGCTCTATCCGCCGGTGCCGTTGCTGGCGCGGCAGGCCCAAGCACCCGTCACGATCGCGGGCCATGCGGTCGCGCGGGGCACGCTGGTCGTGGTGGTGCCCTGGCTGCTGCATCGCCATCGGAGGCTATGGGACCGGCCGGATCATTTCATCCCGGAACGCTTCCTGCCCGGGGCGGCGGAGCGGCCGCGGCACGCCTACGTGCCCTTCAGCCTCGGCCCCAGGGTCTGCACCGGCATGGGCTTCGGGCTGGCGGAGGCGGTGATCGTATTGGCCACGCTGCTGCAGGATTTCCGCCTGCGGCTGGCGCCGGAAGCGCGAGTATTTCCAATCTGCCGGCTGACCCTGCGGCCGGGCGAGAGCCTGCCGATGGTGCTCGAACGGCGCGGCTGAAGAAGGAAAGGCGGTGGCCCGGGATCTTGCGGATCCCGGGCCGGTCAGGTTCAGGCTTCGTCGCGGGCGGGGGCGGGATCGACGTGGTCGCCGATCATCGCTTCGGTCGTGATCAGCAGGCCGGCGACCGAGGCCGCATGCTGGAGTGCGGCGCGCACCACCTTGGTCGGATCGATGATGCCGGCGGCGACCAGATCCTTGTAGGTATCGGTCTGGGCGTCGTAGCCGAAGGCGTAGTCGTCGTTCTCCAGCACCTTGCCGGAAACGACGGCACCGTCCTCGCCGGCATTCGCCGCGATCTGCCGCATCGGGATGCGGATGGCGCGGCGGATGATCTCGATGCCAAACTTCTGATCCGCGTTGATCGCATCGAGGTTGGCGAGAACCGCGCCGGCCCGGGCCAGGGCGACGCCGCCACCGGGGACGATGCCTTCCTCAACTGCGGCGCGGGTCGCATGCAGCGCGTCGTCGACGCGGTCCTTGCGTTCCTTCACCTCGACCTCGGTCTGGCCGCCGACGCGGATGATCTCCACGCCGCCGGCCAGCTTGGCCAGGCGCTCCTGCAGCTTCTCCTTATCGTAGTCCGAGGTGGTCTCCTCGACCTGGGCGCGGATCTGGGCAATGCGGGCGTTGATCGCCTCCTTGCTGCCGGCGCCGGCGACGATGGTGGTGTTCTCCTTCTCGATCCGGATGTTCCGGGCCG